>CAZZHU010000011.1:0-5192 GCA_964654045.1 uncultured Leptospirales bacterium | reverse complement strand
GAAGACGAGATTCGCGATATCAGGGAACGGTATAAAAACGGATTTCATGTTCATCTACAACCGATTATTGACACAAATAACGAAGTATTGTTTCGCACAGCAGAGTACCTCGCTGCCGGGTACTTTCACAACAGCATGATAACGTCCGTGGACCATGATAAAGTGAAGATTACCTTCAGATACAAGAGCAGGGTTGACCGTAACACGAAACAGAAGACCTATTCCGAAATGACCATTGATATCTACGAGTTCATAACACGAATGCTCTTTTATCTGCCGGATAAGCATCGTAAAGCGATACGATATTACGGTATATACGCGCACGGAATTAAAAATAAGTTGAACCAGATAACGCGAAAGACCTGGGCGAAAGCCATTCAAAGCTCATTCGATAAAAACCCGGAACTATGCCCCGACTGCGGCACGGAAATGATTTAATCCGTGGTTTATTCTTTTAATGCCGATAATGAATGGCGGAAACTCTGGAAGACACACCTGCTGGTCGGCGGCTATTTCAAGATGAAGCGGGGACCCTGAGTGTTTATTCCCGCCAAAATATTCTCAAAAAATCAGTTTTTTCTTGCTATTATTTCTAACCGTTGTTTTACTATTCATCGGGCGGGGATTCTATACACAACAATTGCGTTTTTTCTCAATTCCGGCACGGCGCGCGAAATTTTAAGGCCCCTGTCCAGGACTTTTTGCGTTGAAGTGTCCCCAAGAGACCCATGACAGGTGCAGATAAAACGCAATCAGTCTCATTGACCCATACTGACTATGGCACAGTTTCCTGTATATTAAGGGACGGCATGGTAACCGTCATTGACGGGGGAAACAAACTTTTTGTCCGCGGAGTTTGACTCTCTTACAGGCCCCGGATGAAACGGTCGACTTCCTCTGTCCAGGTTCGGTAATACACGCCCTCAACGGGAAAGTGTTCACATCCCTCAAGCTCAACATATCTCTTGTTTTCTGACCCGAGCTCGTCAAATGTTTTTTTAGTATAGTATTTCGGGGTCATCCTGTCATTTCCGGGTTGCAGGACCAGAACGGGCTTTGTAAAATCCCTGTGGGCAACCAGCGGTCTTGACTGGAGAATCAGGCTGACGGCGCCTTTCACTGTAATACGCGTTCCTGCCTGTGGGTCCCTCTTAAGCAGATCATTGAACTCCATGGACCCGGTCAGGGTATCATATGAGATCAACCTGTACGTTTTAAGCCTGGCTCTTCCGAACAGGGTTGCGGCGATTTTCAGGAAGGGAACAAGTGCATAGGTAAATCTTCCCGTGGAGGTCTCCCTTGTCATGAACTCCCTGTCGCTGAAATCCCACAGGCACCAGCATGCAAGCGCGTCCACCAGGTCAGGAACGAGGCATGAAGCCGAATACGCCAGGGGCCCACCCATGCTGGCGCCTCCGAGAATAATTCTGCCGTCAAAGCTGTCCCGGGCAAATCGCACCGTATCCGCCAGGTTCCGGACATGGGCGTTCCATTCGAAATCACCCTTCAGGCCGCCGTTATAGCCGTACCCCTGCAGGTCCGGAGAGACAATATTATAGCCCTTCTCGAACAGGGGGATGAGAAACGGCAGGAGCACCCTCCCGTAGCCGGCAATCCCGTGTGCAAAGACAATTACCGGCGCGTCCCTGTCGTTGCCGGAATAGACCTCCAGATTGATCGTTCCGTTATTCGAAACGACCTGTTCTATCCGTGCGTGCTTCTCCCATTTTCCGATCAGGTCTTCTCCGAACCACCTGACCATATAGTTTTTCCAGAACTCGTCTTTAGTGAACATATTGCATCTCCATATTCATTTGTATCATTATGTAACAATCATGGACCGATCATTCACACGCGAAACCGTGCCACACTGTAGCACATCCGCCCTCCTCTCTGCCCTTATCAAAATTGATGGCTACGCCGTTTTCACACGGAGGCTCCCGTAAAAGGATTCCATAAATGAAATGACCTGGTCAGCGCAGGGATACTGGAACAGGTGGTATCCCCCCTTCACCGTTTTATGCCCATAGCTGTTAGGCAGCAATTTCTCGAGCATTATCGTTGCCCGGGCTGAATTCACAAGGTCGTTATCACTGTTCATAACAATAACCGGCATAGTGAGACCCTCAAGTTTTTGTGGACTGCTCCAGTCATAAAAGGAGCATGACCACACATTGCGCTCAAACCACTTCTTCGTGCTCTTTATCCGGCCCGATTGTTTTACTGACATAAAAGATTCCAGACATCTTTCATATAGAAGGGAGTTTTTCCTTCCTCCACTGCATGAACTGGCGACAACGCCCGCTACCACATCGTCCGGCATGGGGATAAATTTCAGCAGATTCGCCAGGATCCTCTTCCATAACGCCATGTCCATGGCGGGTTTCGGCGAGAGATTCATCCATACATAGGAGAGAACCCTTTCCGGATGTTTCAAGGCAAAGGTGGTAGCTGCGATTGAACCGGAGGAATGGCCAACGAGGTGTGCCTTTTCAATGCTGCAATAATCCATAACTCTTCCGATATCATCTGCGCGGCTTTCCCTGCCCAGTACCACACTGTCATCCTCTCTTCTCCGGAATGTAATGACCCTGTTCCTTCGGGAAAAATGCTTTACCAGCAGTGAATCAAAGACCTCAAGGCCATGAGCGATAGGAACAAAGACTATGGGCTCCCCCTGTCCGGTGTCAAGAATATGGGTCTTCCATCCGTCAAGATCCACACCCTTCCAGTTTCGGTAGATGAAATCCCCATTCTCCATAAATATCTGCTTTTCAAAGAGCGGATTGTCTTCACATCCCGCCTGACGGATTGATCTGTTTGTATTTGCATTTTGCATTTTGAGCCTCCAAGTCATATGGTGGTTTTGAACCCGTAGAAGAACAGCTTCACGTATTCATTGACATATTTTTTCATTTCATCCGAATCCTCGTATGCCCTGATAATTGAAAAGAAGCCCTCCAGAAAGCTCCGGGCTATGGCCTCTGCATAGGGCCGGCAATTTTCGGCCTTTTCTTCCTTTTTATTGTAATACTCATCAAGATGGTCTTTTACGCTCTCCCCTAAAAACCGGACAAACTCATACTTTACCTTCTCGTATTTCGATCCATCACATCCGTACATGAGAATCATGAGTTCCCGTCTCATTTCCCTTACAATGCTGAGAATCACTTCTATCTGTTCTGTGAATATTTCATCAATGTCTTTGTTATCGCCGTCATAGACTTCATCATCATGGTGTTTGATAAAATCTACAAGCACCAGATACACCGGTTCGACAATGGAGGATAACAGCTCGTCCTTGTCCTTAAAATACCTGTATATATTGCCTGCCGTAATTTTCGCGGCAGATGCAATGGACCGCATTGAGGCCCTCGCATATCCCCTGTCCATAAACTCCTCTTTTGCATGTTCAATAATCGAGTTGCGGATATCATCCTTCAGCATCTGTACCATGGGTCACTCCAATAATAAACGCATGTTCATTATTAAAATACACAAATTCCTCCCCTCAGTCAACAGATATGGGAAAAAAAATCAATTTTAACGGTATCAATAAAATCTATTTGACGAGGTATCTGTCTTGGGCCACTATCAATGCAAACCTGTTACCAATTGCCATGGTAACGGGCAATTAAATTTAATACATATCTTCACAGTCAGAAATATCTGTTTAATGCAGGGACATTTTAGCTTCCGATAAGTTATGTTCAGTCACATGGGCCGGTACTGTGCGGGAGCAGATTCCTTGATTTTGATGTTAAGCCTCTGCCCACGCTTTTTGTGGAGGCCCACCCCCTACCGCGCGATGATAAACCCCAGTACCGTGCCGAAGGCCGCCAGGAGAAGGATGAAGAGCAGGGCCAAATTTTATGGCCCCTGTCCAGGACTTTTTGTGTTGAAGTGCCCCCAAGAGACCCATGGCAGTTGCTGATAAAACGCAATCAGTCTCATTGGCACATACTGACTATGGCACACTTTCCTGTATATTGAACGGCAAGGCGCTGCGGGGGGATTGTAATCGTGCAGAAACACGCTCTCCCTAAACAATAACGAACCGATCGAACGGCCTGATGGGCTCTCCTGTTTAATTTTTCTGCGCCGCTCCTGATTCGGCGATAATTGGAATTATCATCGTCACTCCTTGAAGCATTGGGGGTGAGTCCATATCTTTACGAAAAAATTTTACTGTTGCACGATCCTCGATCGTATTAATCATGGAGAAATTAGAACAAGGAGGGCCTGTTACACCACATGAAACAGAAACTGCTCAAGGAAGTGTTCGGCTACGACGAATTCCGCCCGCCCCAGGACGAGGCCATAGACTCGGTGCTCGCCGGGTGCGATACCCTCGTGCTGATGCCCACGGGGAGCGGGAAATCGCTCTGCTACCAGATCCCCGCCCTCGTGTTCGACGGCACCACCGTCGTGATATCGCCCCTCATCTCGCTGATGAAGGACCAGATGGACCAGGTGCGCGCCCTGGGCGTCGAGGCGCGCGCCCTGAACAGCTCCCTCTCTCCCGATGAATACAATGAGAACATGGAGGCGGTCCTTGCGGGAAAGGTGAAGCTCCTCTACCTGGCGCCCGAGACCGCGCTGAAGCGCGCGGTCATGGGCCTCCTCTCGCGGATAAAAGTGGACTGCGTCGCCGTTGACGAGGCGCACTGCATCTCGGAGTGGGGGCACGATTTCCGCCCGGAGTACCGCCAGCTCGCCGCTTTCCGCGCGAATTTTCCCGGGGTCGCCTGCGTGGCGCTCACCGCCACGGCGACGCCTCGTGTCCGCGCCGATATACGGGAGCGTCTGGGATTCCGGGAGCCGGGGGAGTTCATCGCCAGCTTCAACAGGCCGAACCTCATCTACGAGGTGCTCCCGAAGAGCGACCCCCTGCGCCAGGTCCTGGACCTGCTGAAAGACTACCCCGGCGAGTCGGGCATCATCTACTGCTTTTCCCGGAAAGAGGTGGAAAGGGTGAGCGATTTTCTCACCCGGAATGGCCATTCCGCCAGGCCCTACCACGCTGGGCTGGACGATGCGACCCGCCGCCTCCACCAGGACCTCTTTGCCCGGGACGATGTGCGGATCATGGTGGCCACCATCGCCTTCGGCATGGGCATCGACAAGACGAACATCCGTTTCGTCCTGCACTCTGACCTGCCCAAGAGTATTGAGTCATACTACCAGGAGAC
>CAZZHU010000010.1:31214-43919 GCA_964654045.1 uncultured Leptospirales bacterium | reverse complement strand
GATTTCAGGACCTGTTCCAGTTCTTCGGTGAGTTCCGGGGCTTCTTTCTCCAGGGAACGCCGTGACAGCGCGAGAAGCTCCCTCTGCCTGCCGATGGGAAGCTCCGTGAGGAATTCGAGGCGCTTGTCGTCGTGCATCCCGGCTATGATTTCCACCAGGCCTTCGCCTTCAAAGAGGTCAAGGAGGGCCAGCTTGACGTCGTTATCGTAATAGCTGTATATGCTCGCGCGCTGTTCAGGTGTGAGATTGTTGAGTATGTCCCTGTTTTCCTCGGGCGTCATCGCGCCGAGAAAATCCGCCACGACAGCCGGAGGCGTCGTGGTGCAGAATTCCTTGATCTCGTCGAGGTTGTTGGACGCGAGCATCTCGCGGAATTCCGGCACGAGCAGTGGATTTTTCATGCTGCGACTCCTGGATTGTAGTATTGCCGATATCAGCCGCGGGAATGCTAATTACTATTCATAAGATACGCTTCTGTCAAGCAGTTTTGCTTCCAATGTTTTTTCCCTGATGACAACGGCATGGACAAAATATTTTATCCATAATCAAATATTCTATTGACAAATGCCAAAATTCTCTGTTTATTTATCGAAATATACAATCTTACAAAAGGAGGAATATAGATTGAAACGGTTAAGTTTACTCGTCATCATTGCAGCTTGTGTATTATCATTGGCAGTTCCGGGAATGTCCGCTGACTTCAAGATAGGCGGCAAAAAAATGGTGAAGAACGGGAGCGGCGTCAGGACCAAGTCGATTTTCGGCACACTTTATTTCCTGACCCTCTATGTCCCGGAAAACCTGAAAGCAAAAGACGGCAAGGCGATCATCGAGGCCAATGAGCCGATGTCGATGATACTGGTCCTTGACAGCAAACTCGTCACCCGTGAGCGTTTTGTTGAAACGGTCACCGAAGGGTTTGCTAAATCCGCATCGTCAGGATACACATCGCCCAAGACAAAGACCTTCCTTGCCCAGTTCGATAAAATTAAGTTCACCAAAGGCGATGTCGTTTATATGACGTATACGCCTGCCGGTCTGACCACGCAGTTTAAATACAAAGAGACCGGAAAGACGGTAACCCTGGGTTCAGTGGCAGGCCTTGATCTGAAAAAGGCCCTCTTCGCCATCTGGCTCGGAAGCAAACCGGTCCAGGACAGTCTGAAAGCGTCTCTACTTACCGGAAAATAATCCTGATACGGGAAAAACCTGAAAAGGCCACATTTTATGTGGCTTTTTTTATTTTTTTTGCAACTGTAATAAAAGATTGACTGTCATGTAACAGGGAACATAATCCTCCCGGAATTATCACTCCCGATAGATTAAGTGTTGCGCAATCCTATAAAACCATGGAGAATGCCCTACCTATGAACATGAAAAATGAAGCGACTAACCAGCAGGAAAAAAACATGAAAAAGAAGGAATCATTTTTTCTTACAGTTGGATACAATCTCCGGGGATTGCTCTCCATGCTGATGCTGTATCTAAATACCTTTTTCTGGTTCGGCCCGCTTCTTGCCGTGGCCCTGTTAAAACTCGTTATACCGATCAGCGGATGGAGAAAGATTTGCGGTATCGTTCTGAATGCGATTGCCGTTACCTGGATATCGATCAATAATTTCAATATGTGGTGGATGCATCGCATCAAATGGGATGTCCGGGGCCTTGAAGGCCTGTCTCTGAAGGAATGGTATCTGGTGATATCGAACCATCAGACCTGGGTTGATATCGTCGTGCTCCAGAAGGTCTTCAACAGGAAAATCCCCTTCCTGAAATTCTTTCTTAAAAAGGAATTGATCTGGGTGCCGATACTCGGCATAGCCTGGTGGGCCCTTGATTATCCTTTCATGAAACGCTATTCCCCTGAATTCCTGAAAAAAAATCCTCACCTTAAAGGGAAAGATATAGAAATCACGCGAAAAGCCTGCCGGAAGTTTAAAGGCATTCCGGTTTCCATCATGAACTTCGTGGAAGGGACCCGTTTTACCCCGGAGAAGCATGACAGGCAGAAGTCTCCCTTCAAGCATCTCCTCAAACCGAAAGCGGGCGGTATAGGATTTGTGCTTTCCACAATGGGAGAACAATTAAGCAGTATCGTAAACGTGACGATCGTCTATCCCGGCGGCGACACGCGCTTCTGGAGTTTCCTGTGCGGCAGGATAAAAGAAATACGGGTCATAATAGAAAAAATGCCTTTAACACCGGACCTGCTCGGTGATTATGTTGAGGATAAAGAATATCAGGTTGAATTTCAGAAACGGGTGAATGACATCTGGACCAAGAAAGACAAGTTGTTAGACGCTCAATAGGGAGTCTCTTTACCGCTATCCGGCCTGTAATCCCTGCAGGTCATGCCCATATCTCCCCCGTCAGGGGGAGGGGAGCTTCATTCAAATTTTGAAATGTCCTTCTTCTCGTTCCGCGCCTTGATGCGGTACCATTCCTTTTCGTCGCGGGGCGGCGTTACGATGCGGTCGGTGCTTTTGTGGATGAGGGTTACGGCCCCGGCAGGGCAGGTGGAAACGCAGAGACCGCAGCCGATGCATTTTTCCTCGTTGACGACACGGTGCCTGTCGCCGGCATCGATCGCCTGGATCTGACAGCGGTTGTCCGAGCAGAGGCCGCAGTTTGTGCAGAGTGACGCGTCGATCCTTGCGAAATAGTGCGAGTTGACCGCCCCCCTCCATCCGAACTTCGCCGCCAGGAGCTGGCTGCAGCAGCAGCCGCAGCAGTTGCAGATAAACCATTGCCCTTGCTGCATGTTGGCGGTCATGTGGACCAGGCTCGCCTCTTCGGCCATGCTGAGAATGGACCGTGCCTCCTCCCTGGTGATGAGCCTCCCGGCCATCGGGTGATTGTCGTAAAACCCCGGCTTCTCGGCAATGAGAAGGCACACCTCCCGCGGTTTTGAGCATTCCCTGCCTATCAGGCCGGCCTGCTTCTTGCATATACATTCATTGACGGCAAAGGAATGGCTCCGCTCCAGGAGGGCGGACACCTGGGCGAAGGGCAGGGTCTCGTTACAGTCGGGGACCTCCTTCTCGATAGGCACCACCTGCATGACCTGCGGCTTCTTTCTCATAAAGAAGAGCCCGGCGGTCTTGATGTACTCGACATGGAGCCGCGCGAACTCTTCATCCATGTTTCTGACCTGGAATTCGAAAATGCCCACAACCCAGGGGACGAGGTTATAGAGCCTTTCTTTACCCGTGGGGTCGCATTCAATCTGGCCTTTCCACCACATCTTATTAAGCTTGTCATCAAGACCCTGCAGCGGCCTGCCGGTGCGCCGCGATATTTCCGTGGCCGTTTCCTTGCTCATCTTCAGGTCACAGAAGAGCTCTGCTTCGTCGGGAGCGAAAATCTTTTTGAGGAGCCTTATCTCCACGCCGCTTTCGGTCCGGGGGAAGCCGTTGGGCAGGGAATCGAGGACCCCGGCAAGTTTCAGATATATAGCTTCGTTCATGGGAATACCCCTCATTGCCTTATCCGGCATGAAACCAATACATTGATACCGGTCTTATACATTCGTCGCTTTTCTGGCAAGATACTTCCGGATAATGAGACCGGCGATGAAAAGCGATCCGAAAACTATCAGCATCGGCATTATGAAATGCCATGCAGCCGTGAAGCTCAGGTGCTTCACATAGCTCCGCATTGAAAGATCCTGGATGAAGTCCGGGTAGTAGCTGAAAATGTTGCGTGAAACAATAACGAATGCGCCGCAGGCAACAAGCACCAGGAGTGACGGATAGATGAATATCCGTTTCAGCATTGCAAGCTTCCGCCTTCTCCCGACAGTTGAGAAAATGAGATAGAGGATAAAAAGGAGAAGAAGACCCGCCGCGCCATACACCGCGTACTGTGCCCAGGATAGGATCTCCATAATATCGGACACGATTTCCGCTTTTTCATTTTTCAGTATAAGATTGGACATGCGGATAACGCCTCCGTCAATCGTGAGCCCCAGTTTCCTGAGATACTTGCCGGTAAAATACTCGCCGAGGCTCGTATCGGACATCCTGAAGAGGGTCTTTAACAGCATGCGGTTCTGGAGAGATTCAATCCTATCGAGCTCATCTACCATAAGCTGGCTCAAAACGTGCTTCTGCCTTGATGATCCCTTTGAATCATCTTCGACCCAGAGACTGATGGCGATCTCGGGAAACTTCACCCTGAGCGATCTGCCGCTCAGTGCTTCGGTATCACTGGAGCGGGCGTAGTAAATATTCCGCTGCTCGATCTGCGCGTCATAACTGGTGAGAAACCGGAGTATTTTTTCGATTTCCGCGCGGACTGCCCCGTCGATGAGCTTCTTGTTCAGTATTCTGGATAGCGGTTTTTCGATTAGCTCCAGGTCGGAATAGAGTTTACCGGAGAACGTGTTCTTATGCTTTTCGGCAATTTTTTCCGCGTCCTTTTTTTTGTCTTCCAGCGTGGAAAGAGCGTCCTCGTAATCGGCCAGGGCATCCTTCATGGTCTTGCGGGCCGTCTTGATCCGGTCGATGTTCTGGTCCTGGTATTCTTCAATAGCCGCGATCTGTTCCTTGATCTTCTTGATTTCCTCGTCGCGATTTTTTTCAAAGACATCCTTATCGGGGAAAGTATCTTTTACCTGTTTCCATGAAAGATCCTTAATATCTCCGCGCTGCTTTTTCAATGACTCTATTTCATCGTCACGGCTGATGCGGGAATATTCTTCCTTCGCCTGTTCATAGCGGGATTTGATCACGTCGTATTCGCGGGTGAAGCGGGTGATCTGGACATCGCGCTCGATCTCATCGCTGATCTGCTTTTCGACCTGCCAGTTTTTAGCCTCGACAAAGGCGGTGATGAACTTGCCGTCCTTCAGGATGCCGGTATAGAAACCCGGCTGCAGCAGAACAGTGATTACAATGGCCGTGATCGCAGCTGCCGGGATAACAATAAATGCCGCGATACTGATGATGGTGAATATAATGCCTTTCGGCTTAGCCGGAACCTGGGCCGGTTTGTCTGAAACCTGGGTATCTGTCATCTGGCTTTCCTTTTTTGGTATATGATGAAATTGGACTTTTATCATACTGTTTTTATTGGTTTGTCAATTAGAATATTATTCAGCGGTTTATTCGAAAAAGTTTTCAGAAATGCCCCGGCATTCGTATATCCATTGATACTATTGCTGGAGAATCCACTGGGGATGCCCGCCCAATTTGAAGAAATACCTGTAGACCGGACATATTATTACCGGGTCTATAAAAAAAAATTGACTCAAATCATATATCCTGTTCGTTAATAAACAGTGGGAGAAATGTCATGAATTTCAAACCGATTTATTGGATAATAATTACTGTTGCATTCATGCTTTATGCCGGATGCTCGAAGGCATTGATAAGGAGTCCTCAGGCTGTTTCGAATGACCGGTGGAGCATTACACTGGAGGCGCTCACACATGGCCCCGATCAGTATAATACTGCGGGCGGGTACTGGGAGCCGCGGAAGGGAAAACATTTTATCTGGGCTACGATACAGATTCGCAACAGCCTGAAAACAGACCAGCAGTTTCTCCTGGAAAGGATTTTATTGATTGCAGGGGGAAAACAGGTGAAGCCCTTTATTCTCGATATGAATTCAATGGTTACGATGCGGGCCAATCCGGAGCCCAGGCTTTCTCCTGGCGAGACCGTGTCAAGAAGGCTGATCTATATTATTCCTGACGGTGTGGATCCTGAAAAGATGACCTATGAAAAGACAGAGATTGGGTTCCCGGTGATCAAGTAATTGATGCTGCCTGCCCCGGGCAGCCCGCTGATCAACTCCATCCATCAAAGCCCTTGTTGCCGATAATGCGGCGGGTGAGGGATTCTGCCTCGTTGACGATTTCCATCATGATGTCAGCGGCAGACTGGCGTTTCGTTATCTGCCCGATAACCTGTCCCGCGGGAAGGGAGCCGTTATTGATGTCGCCTTCCATAAGGCCGGCGTTGATCTTGCCGGCGCCAAAATTGAGCATTTCATATCCCCGCTTAATCTCTTCCTTGTGGAATGTCTTGGTGAATTCGTTGGCAAGACAGCGCATGGGGAATCCGGTGAAGCGCCCGGTCACGGTGGTGTCCTCTACTCCGCACCTGATGAGGGCTTCCTTGACGCTGTCATGGATCGGGCACTCGTCGGCGATGAGGAAACGGGTCCCCATCATCACGCCCACGGCCCCCATGGCAAGGCAGGCGATAAGCTGGGTCCCGTCGCCGATCCCCCCAGCCGCGATGAGCGGCGCTTTCGTCCCCGCTGCGTTCCGGACCTGCGCCAACAGGGGAAGGGTGCTGATCGTGCCGATGTGTCCGCCCCCTTCCTGGCCCTCGGCCACGATCAGGTCGGCGCCCGCGGCGATGACCGGTGCAGCGTGCTTGACCGCGGCGATGGTCGGGATCACGGGTATCCCGGCTTTCTTCGCGAAGGGGACGACCGGCATCGGGTTTCCGATACCGGTGAAAAGGGCCGCCACTCCCATGGAGCACACCGCTTCAGCCTTGGCCGGCGTATCATCCCTCTTCATGAACACGTTGATACCCACCGGCTTATCCGATAGCTTCCGGTAGGCCTCCAGTTCCGCCATGAGTTCATCCACCGTAAGATTGCCCGAACCGATAACGCCGAGACCGCCGGCGTTGCTGACCGCGGCGGCGAGGCGGTGGTCCCCGGCATAGGCCATGCCGCCCAGTATTACCGGATACTTGATGCCGAATATTTCACAGAGTCTTGTTGTAAGCATATATGATTTCCCGTGACCGGCGCGGTAGTATTACAGCGCCGCAATGGTTTCAGGATCGATATCCGGCAGATTCTTCCGCACGTCAAGATAATTATCGTATTTCGACAGGACGGCAATAATGACCGGAAGGGGATCCGCCCAGATCCCGGGCAGCGTCATCTCCCCCTTCTTGTCGGCCGCATAGGCCAGCCGCTCTGCCGGCGGGGAAAACCGCGCGTCAACGCCTTCCTTGTTGCCGCGCGCGTCCGCCCGGTACCATCCTGAACCGGGCAGATATACCGCGTTCAGGCCGTGCAGGCAGTGAATGCCGGATTCCTCGAGGCGCAGGCGCTGGTAGCAGAGGCCCGCGGGAATGCCGTTGGCCCGGAGCAGCGCCGCGAGCAGATGGCTCTTGGCGTAGCAGTACCCCGTGCCGTGTACGAGCACATCGGACGCCTTCAGCGTCACCGGGTTCATCCGGTAATCAAAGCTGTGGCATATCCGGTCCCTGACGAATTCAAAACATCGCCCGGCGGTCTCGCTGACGCTGGCCGAATCGGCCGCCAGTTCCTTCGCCGTCCTGATAATGTCGGGATGACCGCAGTCGATGATTGCCGAGGCCCTGAGGTACTGCTGCAAATCGTTCATATGCATTTATATCGATCCAATGGTTAATGGTACTAAACCCGCATTGCAGGGCAAGTTAAAAATCTAGATATTCAATAATACCTTCAAGCCCTGTCGGAATAACAACGTAATAACATTTTAGCAGTGATACAATGGTTCTGAGGAAAAAATATTGACACGGGACTTCGATCATGCATTGTTACTTTTATCAATATAATAATACCGCATTAATGATGAATTGTATTGTTATACTGATCGCTCGCCGCGGTCGGTGTAAAATGAAAAATTACAGGTGGTTTATGAAGAAAATATTTATTGCATTAGTGGCATTGATGATGATGTCAGCCCAGGTGTTCGCCCAGGCGGGTGCTAAAGACAAAGAGGCTGTTAAGGATGACAAGCAGAAGCAGGATGAGGGAAAATCTCTCGGCCTCGGCTTTTCCATGAACTATTACAGCAAATACATCTGGCGGGGAATTGACTTCTACGACGGTGACGGATATTTCTATCCTTCCATCTCATGGGAGCCCTTCGGCACCGGACTCAAGTTCACTGTGGCCGCTGAAATTGCGTCAAGCTGGGTCTTCAACGGTTTTCAGAAAAAGCCGGATAAATACTACTTCGACGACTGGACCCTGAGCTCAATACATAAAAAAAAGAAGCAGGTCAATGCCTATGCCTATGCCAATCAGGGCCTTGATTTCGGTGTTGAATATTCCTACACCTTTGAGAATATCATCACCCTGGGGGCCAACTTCTGGTATTACTGGTATTATAACTCCAAGCATGCCAATGAAATGGCATGGCCGCAGGTAGAATCGATCAACGTCGTCAAAAAATGGGATACCAGCTATTTCAGCGTCGGCTTGAACATCGGCCTTGACTGCGTGCCGTGGATAAATCCGTTCATCGCGCTGTACTATGACAATTATATCGGCTACAAGAGGGCCGGTGACTACTATGTCCAGCTCGGTATCAGCCATGATTTCGAGTTGCTGAAGGACGTCATCACCATCACGCCGTCCCTGACCGCCGGTTACTATATAGGCCCCACCTTCGGATACAACAACTGGTATATAATGTCTCTGAACGGAGCTGATTTTGATTTAACTTCGGTGACTGAGGGCGGCGACGATTTCATCTGGCGTCAGCATGTGGCGCCCAGGAAGGGGGTGAGCGACGTGGTGCCGTCTGTCACCATGACCGTGACGCACGGGGGATTCTCCTTCACGTCGGGATTTTTCTGGGTCATCGTGCCTGCCAAGTCGTGGTACAAGGGCGGACCCGTTCATAAGTATTACGCCCAGCTTGGCCTGGCCTATAATCTCTAATAGTGTCTAACGGCTATTATAAGCAAAAAGCCCCCTCCACGGGGGCTTTTTTGATTGATCGCAGTGCGCGCAAAGGAGCCGTCTCAGAAGACTCCCCAAACCCCCATCGGGGGGCTTATAAGACAACCCCATGAGAGCGCACAAAACATTATGCGACAAAATACCCCGCAGCTTGCTGCGGGGTATGTATAGGCCCATATTTGCCGCCGGAGTTTCTCAGCCGTTATACTCGGAAACCACGAGGGTGATATCATCCTCGAATTCCGGGGACGTGGTGCCGATGTAGCTGATAATCATCCGGTAAATTTCCTCGCAGAGCTCCGTGGCCGGCCGCAGCCGGTGCTGGCGGATGAACCGCACGAGGTTGTCTTCGCCGAACATGACGAGGTCGTGGTTTCGCGCCTCGGTAATGCCGTCGGTGTAGAGGATGATCTTGTCCCCCTCGCTGAGCTTCGTCGTGACGTTCGTCGCGTTCAGCGGCAGCTTCTCGCTGATGATCCTCCCCTGGGATCCGACGAATTCCACGTCGCCCTCTTTCCGTATGATGAGGATCGGCGGGTGCCCGGCGTTCGAGGAGGTCATGGTCCCGGCAGCGAGATCGATGTGGCAGAAGATGGCCGATATGAAATGACCCCCCATCTTTCCCTGCAGAGACTGGTGGAGCTTTTCCATGGCCAGGGAGGTGTTCCGGCCTGCGTTATAGCAGGCCGGCAGGGACATCTTCACCATGGCCGAGAGGAATGCCGCCGGCACGCCGTGCCCCGACACGTCGCAGATGAAAAGCATCATTTCCCGGTTGTTGTAATAAAAATCGATAAAGTCGCCGCCGACCGCCATCATCGGCTGGTACTTGAAGCTCAGGGTCACGGCGTTGATGTCGGGCAGCCGCACCGGGAGGAGCGACATCTGGATGCGCCGCGCCATCATGATCTGGCGGTTCAGCTCTTCCGACTGGGCCTGGATGGTGAGGGTGCGGTCGATGACCCGCTGTTCCAGGTTCTCATTCAACTGGGAAATCTCGTTGATGAGCCGCCTCTGCTCATCGGATGAGACCTGCAGGCTTCTGACCATGGAGTTGAAGCTGTCCGCGAGCTTGCTGAACTCGTCGCCGCTGCGGATCTCAACCATGGTGGTCATGTCGCCCGTCGCAAGGTTGTTGATCCCCGCCATCAGTTTTTTGAGAGGCTGGGTAAAGTGCTGTGACAGGTATATCGTGAAAAGGGTGGATATTACGAAGGTGACCACGGACATGGCCACGGCGACGAACAGTATGCTGCGCCTGAATTCCACAACTTCCTTGGAGTTGATGTCAATGCATACAAGGCCGATCCCTTCGCCCTTGCCGTTGATTATTGTAGAATAGGCCGTTATATAGGTGCCATAGGCGTTATGGATCAAATCCTTCTCAACATAATCCTTCTTATTCTTGATGAGGTTTTTGATTTTCACGACGATACTGTTCGTTTCGATGAAGGCATTGCCCGGATAGGAGCTCGGTTCCCCTTTGCCTGAATAGGTGGTGGTGCACTCCATCGTTTTGCCGTTCACGGTTATGGGTCCGGTTTTTATCCGGTCGTCCCGCCGGGAGATGCCGCCGGGGCAGCGCGCGGAGAGTGGATCCGTTGTGAGTATTTCGCACATGGGCTTGCCCTGGACGAAGAGCAGCTTTTTTCCCTTGCCGTTCGACATGGAGATTCTAACCTTACCGATTTCGCTGTCGATTTCGAAATCGCTCTTGAAAAAGGAGTAGTTGTATTCAACGGTGATGAGGCCGTCCTTGTCGATGAAAAAATCAAAGGCGAAGGAGGGGGTCTCGAACCACATGAGGTCCTGTTCGGGAATGTTGCCGTCCAGCCCGTAAAACAGCCTGTCTTGCTTCCGGTCGTAGTTTACCGTGTATATGTAACGGACTTCCTTTTCGTTTTTCCAGATCGTGCTGATAAGCTTTATATAGTTCCAGAACCTGGGGTTTTTCGATGATTCGGGCGTGGTGAATGACTCATGGATATCGCCGTCAATGGCGGTGGAGATAAAGCGTGCGATGGACAGCTTGTGCTCGCGGAAGGTGTTGAAGAAGCGGTCGCTCGAAGTCTTGTACATGAAAAAACCAAGGAGAAGGGACACGGTTATATTCAGGGTCATAAAACCCAGAAACAATTTCATGCGCAGGCTTAATTTCATACGGGAACCTCTATGATCCGGCTACTATATCGAAGGGGCTGATAAAAATCAAGAGTAAAATTGCCGGGGCAGTATGCCACGGCCGGCATGTATCCGGGATTATTTAATAATCGGCGGGTGATATTTTGTTGCATTTGCGACCAAAAATGATTTGATACGGGGGCCTGCCAACTGTATAATGCATGAATGCGGGATCTGCGTACAGGTCTCGATCCTGAATGTCGAGAGGAAAGAGGTATGAAGTCATTGATCCGGTTCGGTGTATCAATTGAGGAAAAGCTGCTGGCGAGATTCGATGATCTTATCGAATCGAAGGGATATGTCAACCGCTCGGAAGCGATACGGGACCTGATCCGCGACAGGCTGGTCTCCGATGAACTCTCCGACAAGAACGCGGATTCCATCGGCACCCTTACTCTGATCTACAGCCATGATGTGCGCGAACTCTCCGACAAGCTGAACGAGATCCAGCATCACAATCACCGCATCATCATCTCGACGACCCACATCCACCTGGATGAGCATAATTGCCTTGAAGTCCTTATCCTGCGCGGTAAAACGAAGCAGATCCAGGCCATTGCCGACAAACTCCTGTCGGTCAAGAATGTGCGCCACGGGAAGCTGACCTGCACCACGACAGGGTAAGCGCCGGCGCAAGGTGTTACTGCTGTAAGCATCCGGGATATTGGTCGGATAAAAAACGGCCCCGCTCTACGGTCATTGACCGTGTAACGGGGCCGAAAAAGAGAATATGTATAGCGCTGCAGGATTATCGCGTCTGAAACGTCAGCGTCGCCGCGTACATTTTTTCGTCGTAGAGCCTGGTATCGGCCGGTGTTTCCTTGCAGCCGGTCTTGATAAGCCATCTGCCAGGCTTCCCGATTTTTATTTCTCCCTTTCCATCCTTGCCGGTTTTTATTGTTATGGCGAAGACATTCTGCCGGGATGAATATCCGTCGTAAGTGGCCTTCACCTCTAACTCTGCCGGTTTCCCCTTTAGCAGCACTTTGATCGGCAGGATGTCGCCTTTCTTCAGGGTTCCCGGGTCTTTGAGAGGGATTATTTCGAGGTCATGGCCGGCTATCTTTGAGAAAGCGGCGCCCCCCGCCTTGTCCACGGTAATAATAGCTTTGCAGAACTTGCCGCTGTACATTCCCTTGACGGCGCCCTTGACCTGGGCCTTGTTCTTTCCCTCGATATGGCCGTCGGTGGTCTTGACCCAGTAGGTCCACCTTTTCCCTGATACGGCAAGATATGATCCCGGCTGGACCAGTTTCTGCGAACTTTTATTCATGTTGTTGCCGCCTGGCACGATCGGTATGATTGCACCGGACGGTGCCACGAGATAGCTCCTGGCGGTTCTCTCCGCCGGGACGAATTCTTTGTTCGTTGAAGGAAACGCATGGTCCGACGGATAGGCGCATTCCATGGCCGAGCCCTTGGTCACGTTGAAATCCTTCATCTCGAACCACATGTCGTGGGCGTTGAGAGCCACGGGAAGGGCGATTGCCATAAACAGCGCCGCTGTGTTGGCAATTGCTATTCTTATCATTGTCATAGGTCTACTCCTTTTATAATATTAAAACTTCATCCCCACAGAACCGTAGAATGAGCGGGGCTCGCCCGGCGCCCAGGTGTTGTAGTTCCCGGCGTAACCGGCGTAATAGGTGTTCAGGATATTCTTTGCGTCGAATCTGAAGGTGATGGGATACTTCTCTGATTCCATGGTGTAGGTCAGGTGCAGGTTGAAGAGGTTGTATCCCTTGTAAATAGGGCCTGCTTCGCCCAGGCCCATGGAGTAGGCGCTGTTGAGATAATACAGAACGAGCGTCCTGG
>CAZZHU010000010.1:1166-31204 GCA_964654045.1 uncultured Leptospirales bacterium | reverse complement strand
AGCTGTCTGTATACTGCGGCCCAACATAGGTCCATCCGAAACCACCGCCCAACCCGATGGGAGTGCTCCAGATGATATCCGCGCCCGCCTGGTATTCCGGGAGGTTTGGCAGCGGCGATCCCTTGGTAAGCATGTTGCCGATGTTGACGTAATTTGTCGAGGCTCTCGTGCCGATCAGCGGTATCTCGCGCACCTTACTCTTCATCCAGGTGAAGGTGCCATCCAGCTCCAGGTATTTAAACGGCATGATCTTAATGGCGGATTCAATGCCCCATCGGCGTGTCGTCCCCATGTTGGTGTATAAACCGGATCCCACCGGCTCCTCCTTGGCCTCGTTGGTGACGTCTATCATGTAGCCCGATACGTCGGCCCAGAGATATTTTTCATAGGTGAAGGTGAGGCCCCCTTCGTACTGCCATATCTTCGACGGGTCCAGCTTCTGCCATGTCTGATAGATGGTGGTATCAGGAGGCATGATGAACCCGTTGCTCGCGTTGGCCCTGAAGCGGAGCACGTCCTTGACGAGGTCTGAAATAAAGCCGAACTTGGGGCTCGCGTTCGCGTAGTCAGTCAGATTGATCGTCTGGTGCCCCTCTTTCGATCTCATCCATATCTGTATGGGATCGGTCATGCTCAGCATGTCCTGGATATACATCGGGTTTTTATATTCCCCGGCGAACAGGTCCACCCGGATCCCAATGACCGGCGTGAAGTACTGGTGCAGGGTCCACTCGGTTTCGAGGAAAAATCCGTGGGTTTCGAATGTAGAATATTTCTTCTGGGCGAGGGCCTGCCGGATTCTGTCAAAGTCGCTGTATTGGCGCATCACCGTGCTGTCACTGAAATACTCGTAACCAATAACGCCTTTTAACCTGATGTCCCCGTGTATCGGTATATCGAGGTTGGCGGTGATGCCGCTTCCGTATTTCCCGATGCGGTAAATCCGTTCCGTTTGCGTAGTGCCTGTGCCTTTATTAAACCGCGACCAGTTGGTCTGTAAGCCGAAGCCCCAGGCCAGGATTTTTACATATTCGTTGATGGCGTAGTTTATGTCAAGCCGTTCAACGAACTGCCTCCTGTCGCCGCCGTCATTCTGGCCGAAATCATAGATATCGACCGGCAGTGAAAGGATGTTGAACATGCGCTGCTTGAAGCCGTACTTCTTCATGCCCCATTGCGTCCTTGAGTAATAGCCCGGGGCCCTCCACTCGTCGCCGTGGGCCCTCAGGGAGAGGGTTATTTCAAGATCGCTTATCGGCCGGTAGGTGAAGCGCGTGGAGCCGTTGCCGTAGAGCTGCTTCGAGTTGCTCTGGAACCCGTCGGTGCGGTAGAACTGCACAGCGGTGTTGTTCGAGAATTTGTCGCTTATTATTGTTTTACCTATGGCGCTCTGTATGTCCACCGTGTTCCAGGATCCGTATTTAATGTTCCCATGGATGTAGTCCCCGCCTTTTTTTGTCATGTATACCATGGTGCCGCCCCGGGAAAAGTTGCCGTACAGGGCCGAGGAGGGCCCCTTGTATACCAGGACCTTGTCGAGCTCCATCGGTATCAGGATGTTGGGGTCCGCATAGCCCCCGCCGTGACCGTAATACTCGTTCAGGGGAATGCCGTCAAGGTAGACCCCCATGTCGCCGCCATGGACGCCCGACTGGAACCCGCGGATCGAGATGGCGTTGGAAACCCCTCCCTGGTCGTACTCTTGCATCTTTACGCCCGGCACCATCTTGATGATGTCGGCCGTGCGGGATATGCCCTTCTTTTCAATGTCATTGGAATTGACAACGTTTATGGTGAAGGGCGATTTTTTAATGAACTGCTCTCCCTTGACCACGATTTCCTTAAGGGTAACATCGCCGCTTTGTTTTTTCTCTGCTTTCGTGTCTTCCCCTTCATCTTCCTTCTTTTCCTGTTCCTCTGCTGCCTGCTTCCCGTCGGCCGGTCTGTCCTTTTTCGGACCAGCCTGCTGCGGGTACAGGTACGTGACTGGCACCGTGACGCAAAGCGCGAGGACCAGCGAACGTGATACGGTTTTAATCATGAAACCCTCCTGTTGCGTGAAACGAAAATAGCACAAAAATATTTATAATAACACGTTTGATACGTAATAATAATTGTCAATAATTATACGGAAAGTAACACGAAAAATAATAAAATAACAAAAAGGTTTGACAGAAGAAAAGATCACGTAATAGTGTTCTGTATCCGGTCCGGGAAGGGCGGGGGCTGTCTCGGAATGCCCCCGGAAAGTGTTTTTTCATAATGATTTAAAAAATTCCTTCTCAGGGATTTTGGGAGGATTTAGATAAGGATATACAATAGGAGTATGATATGATAATGGATAGAATACGCATGGCGGCGCTCATTGCAGTGATTATGCTGGTGCCGATAACAATCCTGGCCCACGGCATCACGCGTACCATCGATCAGGGAAAGTCGATGGTGGTGACGGCCCTGTATGATGACGGGGAGCCCATATCCTACGCCTCCGTAAAAGTGTTCGCGCCGGGGAAGGGGGATGTGGAATACCAGAACGGCCGGACCGATAAGAACGGCCGCTTCGCTTTCGTGCCGTCCGAAGCGGGCGACTGGCTGGTGCGCCTCGACGACGGCAACGGCCATGGCTTTGAGGAGCATGTCAAGGTCGACGCGGACATGGGCGGGAAGGCCTCGTCGCCGGTCCTGGTGAAGCTCGGGCAGAAGGTTATTGTTTTTCTTCTCCTGGCCTGGGGCGGCGTCATGACGGCCCTCTACGTCAGGAAAGGTAAGGCAGGGTAGATTACCGAGACATTGCTTGTTTTGCCTGTCATCGCTCAACTCCTTGTAATGACAACCGAATAATTTTGAATTTTGAGATAACATCTATAAATAGCGCTTGCCCTTCCACTGATCTGTGCTATCATAAATTAAAATAATGAAGGTTATTGCAATTCAGGGAGACTGTCGCCTATGACCGAAATATTGCAGAATGTTACCAAAAAGCAGATCGCGCGCATGCAGAAAAACGAGATTACCGAGCACCTGATTTATTCAAGGCTCGCCGGCGTGATAAAAGACGAAAAAAACAGCGCGGTTTTGAAAAAGATCGGGGACGACGAGCTCCGTCACTACAATTTCTGGAAGGGTATCAGCGGAATTGAGGCGAAGCCGGGCCGGTGGAGAGTCTTTAAATTTTTCTGGATTGCGCGGCTCCTTGGTCTCACCTTCGGCATCAAGCTCATGGAGCGGGGCGAGGGGAATGCCCAGGTCGTGTATCATGAACTTTCGAAGGAATACCCGGAGGCGGGCCGCATTGCCGATGATGAGGAAGAGCATGAGCACGCCCTGATCGCCCTTATCGAAGAGAAGCACCTTGCCTACATGGGTTCCGTGGTGCTGGGGCTCAACGATGCTCTGGTGGAATTAACTGGGGCCCTGGCGGGCCTGAGCTTTGCTCTGCAGAATACGCGCCTCATCGCAATGACCGGTCTTATAACCGGGATCGCCGCGTCGATGTCAATGGCGGCATCGGAGTATCTATCCACCAAATCGGAAGGGGGTGAAAATCCTCTCACATCATGTTTATACACCGGCGCAGCTTATGTCGCCACGGTGACCATCCTTATAATGCCGTATTTGTTCTTTAAACATTATCTTGTGTGCCTGGCCGTCATGCTTGCCAATGCCGTCATAATAATATTCGCCTTCAATTACTATATCTCCGTGGCGAAAGACCTCGATTTCAGGAAGCGCTTCCTCGAAATGTGCGGCATAAGCCTGGGTGTGGCCGCCCTCTCTTTCGGCATAGGGGTGCTCGTTAAACTTTTCATCGGCGTTGACGTGTAAGTGGGTGTCTGCCATTGAAGAACCCCCGTTCTTCGAATGGCACTTTACCCTGTGACACGCTTATGCTATTTTTTCTTTTCCGGCTTTCAGCAGGATTGCGATGTTGTTGGAACCCTTGCCGAGGCGTTCCACGACAGTAAAGCCCTTCGCTTCGATCATGGCGAGTTCCTGGTTGAATTCCTCGCCCGAGATAACATGGGGCTCGGCGAATACGAACAGGCCGCCGGGCCGCACCGTTGACGCGATTTCCCTGATGAAGGCGGCCTTGTCCGTTGCTTCGTGGAGCACGGCGAAGGCGAGGGCCAGGTCGATCCGGGAACTGAGATCATCAACCATGAGCGATGTGAAATTGCATTCCTTCGTCTCGATTATTCCTGAAAGACCCTTTCGTTTGGCGCGTTTAGCCAGTACGGTAAGCATTCGCTTCTGCGGATCAATGCAGTATACTTTTCCTCCGGGGCCGGTCATTTCCGCCATGGGTATGCTGAAAAAACCCATGGCACAGCCGGCGTCGAGTATCTTCATGCCCGGCTGTATGTGATTGCCTAATAATTTACTCGGGTCAAGCATCAGTTTTCTCAGGGGGCTGATGAGCAGGTATCCGGCCCACCAGGGGAACACGTGATGTTCTTTCATAGCGCATCTCCTTGTTGTTGTTCATGTATGCTACTATAGACGATGCATCAAGGTTTTTATTGCCGATTTTTTTTAACTGTTTCCTGGAAAATTGTAGCTATGGAGCTTCCCGGGGTTGGGAGCGAGTCCCGGGATTTACCATATTGTGCCGGGACATTATAAGCAGCATCGGTTAAAAATATAGAACGCCCTGCTTTTTCCCCAGGTCCTCCTCCGATAATTTCTCCATTTGAAGCTTTCCATTCCAGATGCCTGTCATGTCGTTAATCACAAGCGCTTTTTCCGGACAGGCGGCCACGCAGGCCAGGCAGGCTATGCACCTGCTTGTATCGGCCTCCCCTGCGGCCGCGTTCATGGCTCCGCTGGGGCAGGTCTCCTCGCAGGCCATGCAGAGGGAGCAGGTTCTTCCCTCCCTTGTCGGCAGCATGGTGAGGACTTTGAAACGGAAGCTTTCTATGGAATCAAGCAGTTCCCCGGTGTGCGCGGTTTTTTCGAAGGGCCCCGGCAGCCCGGTATCTTCGCCGGTAAAGCGTCTGTATGTTTTTTCCGCGAATTCCCGGGCCAGGGAGAAGTCCCTTTCATCGGGCCTGTTTTCCATGGCGCGCCAGCCGCCCAGGTTGAAGGTGTGGGCCCCCAGGAATTCGGCCGAGGAAACGACGGTGAAGTTTCTGCTTTCCAGAATTTGCCGCGTCGTGTAATGCGCGGGGTGGACGCCGAAACCGCCATAGGTGAAAAACATGGCGCACTTTTTACCACGGCCGTCAAGGGTGGCGAGCCACTCGCGTACCAGCCGGGGCGCCCGCCAGGAGTGTATGGGAGCGCCAAAGATGACAGCATCATATCCCTCCATCGAAACAGGGTATTGCCGGGACGCGAGGGAGGTGATGTCGATAAGATCGGTTACGGCGCCCAGCTCTTCGAGTCGGTTCAGGATGATGTCGGCGCACCGATGGGTGTTTCCCGTCGGAGAAAAGCAGATTATCGCAATGTTCATTGTTTATATGTCTCCCTTTTTTAATTGTACGAATCTGATGCCGCCCTTTTTCTTGATCCCTTTGAAGGGGATACCCGATCGGATTCCATCGGCGACAAGACCGGGATCGGTGATGACGGAGCCGCTCAGGTAGTCGGCCCCGAACCGGAACAGGGCCGGGGAAAGGGGCGTTGTCGGGCCGAGGACGATGGAAACGGCACGTCCGGCCTGTGACAGGAAGAACCCCATCTGCCGGGTAAGCAGGGCGGTCCCGGTAACGGCCAGCACGTCAAGGCCGGCCAGGACCTCTTCCCACCGGTACCGCTGCACGGCGCCCGGCGTGTCCCTGAGCTCGAAGAGATGCAGGGTCCCGACTTTCTCCCGCAGGGAACCGGTAAAGGGGAAGTCGCCCACGATACCCACGTTTTTCCCGCGGCCCAGTTCGGCTATGAGGGAATCGGCGGGTCTGTCCTCCGCTGCCATCGAGGATGGATCGGGGGCGCCGGCCGCGTTCAGGGCCGCCATGGCGAGGCATACCGCGAAGGGAGATGGGCTCAGGAGATGTTCGGCGACCCGGGCGGCTTTCATGCCGGCGGCTTTTTCAACCAGGTCCTTCTCGTCTTCCCGCGGCGCCGCCCCCAGGAGGGATGACAGTCCCATGCGGCCGCCGGCGACGACCGCGATGAAGAATGGCCCGGCCACGACCTCCTCGACCACGGCTTCCGGCCGCGCCAGGGATCCGATCATGGCGGTCACCAGGTCTTTCTCGATTCCGTCAAGGGGGACGTCGGCCGTTCGGCGTGCATGGCCCGCGCACTGGTCATTTCTCATATATTACTCCTGTAAGGACTGGCCTTTTCAACCGTGTTCGCCCGCAGGGACTTCCCTGCAAAGGCGAAACGCGGGGTTGGAACAATTTTGATATATACTATGGGTCATGATTGATAAAAATATTCCACTATTTTTTATTCTCAAACCTGAATTCAATGTTGGAAAAGTTGTTGACACCTTTTTTATTTTAAGAATTATCCATTTAATAATCTATTGGCGTTACAAATGCGGATTCAACCTTCCGGTATAAAAGAAAAGAATGGATGCTTTTGATCCGGACGAAGTACTGAGACTCAAATGAGACTCCAAGATAATAAGTAACCGGAATGCGTAAATATTTTAATAAAAAATCATTCGTATACGCATTATGCCTGCTCGTATATGCCGGCACGATGTTTGCCGCTTCCTGCCACCACCATGACGACGGCAAGATCCTCGATAACTGCCAGTTGTGCAGATTCAACGATTATAATAATACCAGTCAAACGCTTGATACTTTCATTTTTACCGTTTCAGTGGCGTATTTAATTATCACTGCCGTATCATTCAACGATTTTATTCCTGTTCTTTTACTTTCCAAGAACGCGCGTACACACGCGCCCCCCTGTATCTCCTAGTTTCAACATTGCAGCCGCGATCGATATTCCACTCCTGCATATGAGGCGTTTGCCCATGCATGTTCGAATTTCTGGATAATCGGCGGCCTGTTCCATTTCATACCGGCGCCGGCACCGAGCCGGCCTTATGCATAAGGAGATCAAGTAAATGTATAAATATCTGTATTCATTAATAATCCTGCTTTGCGCTATCAGTCTCGTTTCCGCCCAGGAGACAAGGGAAAACAATGATGAAAATAATAAAGAACCTAAGAAAGTCATTTCCGAAGGCTCGCCTTTTTCCCAGGTGAAGTTCAATCCCGATCTTGCCCTCATCGTTGACATGTCGGCCGTCTATCGTTCTTTAAGCGACGATGTTCTGGAAAAAACAAGGATCAAGGGGTTCAGTCATCCCGGCGGATCGGATGATACGCATAATCACGTGTCCGCGAACGCCAATATAGGGTTTAACCTGAACTATGCCGAGCTCGCCCTCATGGCGACCGTCGATCCATTCTTCGAGCTTGCCGGTATTTTTCACGCATCCCCGACCGGCTTCGAGATCGAGGAGGCGTATTTCAAGACCACTAGCATCCCGGGAGGCTTCGGCCTGAAGGCCGGGAAGTTCCTGAGCGGCTTCGGCAAGCTGAACGGGCAGCACGCCCACCAGTGGGATTTCACCGATCAGCCCCTGCCGTATCACGGGATTTTCGGCGATGAAGGACTGAACGAACCGGGGGCCCAGCTGACCTGGGTGGCGCCGGCGGATTTTTTCCTGACCATAGGCGCCGAAGCGCTTCAGGGCGCCAACGAAACGAGTTTCGGGACCAGGAAGTTCCATGATCCGCTTAAGATGCAGCGGGTAGGGAGCAGCAGGGGACCGAACGCCTACACCGCGTTTCTGAAAACGTCCTTCGATGTGGATGATCTGACGGTGGTAGTGGGGGCGTCAGGTGCCATGGGGACCGCGCGGCGTTATCATGAGCTAGACGCCGTTGATTTGGACGCAATTAACGTTGAAACCTACGGGTGCCTGGGACAGGGGATCCGCGCTACAACCTGGATCGCAGGCACGGAGCTCGTCATGAAGTACTTTATCGACTCGAACCGCTATGTGTCATTCCAGGGGGAGGGACTGTATCGTATCCAGCAGGGAAGGTTTTTTTATACCTCCCTCTTTTCCGTGAACGGCACCGATATCATTGCAACACCGAAAATGGCGTATTATGCCCGCCACTGGGGCGCCTACGGCCAGATTATCGTCAAGCCGTTTCTGCAGTGGCGGTTCGGCGCGCGTTTTGACGCCCTGGGCACGGAGGTGTACCGCGTGGCCGGGACGAGGAAAAAAAACGAACCGCTGCTTCTGTACCGGGCTTCAGGGATGATCGATTATCATCCATCGGAGTTTTCTCTTTTCAGACTGCAATATAATTACGACCGGAGCAGGACCAACCGGTACAATCATGGTAGGCCGGGCCACGAGGTCGTTTTACAGGCGAATATATCGATCGGCGCCCATGGCGCCCATCCGTTCTAATTGTTATAACTGGAGGAATCGAAATGAAAAGAATAGTAGTGCTTGTTTTATCGTTGATAATGCTCTCCGCAACAGCGGTCCGGGCGAAGAGCCTCAGGGTCATCGTGTCGTATCCCTATATGGCGAGCATCGTCGAGCAGATCGGCAGGGACCGCCTGAAGGTCGACTACCTTGCCAGGGGAGACTACGATCCCCACACGATAGTCCCGAAGCCGTCGTTCATCGCAAAGGTGCGGAGGGCCGACCTGCTGGTCATCAACGGCGCCCAGCTTGAAATCGGCTGGGTGCCGCCGCTGATAAAGCAGGCGAACAATCCCGCCGTGAACCCCGGAACCGAGGGTTTTCTTGAGCTGTCGCGCCATGTCGACCTCATCGATGTCCCGACGAGCGTCTCCCGTTCCCAGGGCGATGTGCATCCGGACGGCAACCCGCATTTCTATCTTGATCCGCACAATATACCACCCGTCGCCCGGGCCATCGCGGACAGGCTTGCTAAACTGGATCACCGGAATGCTTCATACTTCAGGGGCAATTGCAACGATTTCATAGCGAAATTCAACGCTAAAACCAAAGAATGGGATTCTCAACTCCAGAAGTGCCGGGGCATGGAGGTGATTGAATACCATAAGAACTTCGATTACCTGCTCCATCGTTGCAACATGCGCCTCGTGGGCACCGTGGAGCCGCTTCCCGGGATTCCGCCCACGTCGAAGCATGTGAACAAGCTCGAATCCGTTATATCGGCAAGCAAGGTGAAGTTCATCATTCATGACGTGTATCACCCCGACGACGCGAGCCGCCACCTTTCTCAGAAGCACGGCATCAAACTGGTCGTTCTGCCCCATGACGTGGGGGCTGTTCCCGAGGCAGGTGATATTTTCAAGCTCTACGATGAAATAGTGCGGAGGTTGTCGAAATGACGGACATAATGCTTTCGGCCTTCATCATCTCGGTCGTGCTGGTGGGCATCCATTCCTTTTTCGGCCTTGAAATCATCAAGCGGGGGATCATTTTCACCGACCTGGCCATTGGGCAGATGGCGGCGCTCGGCGCCGCCGTGTCCATATTCTTTTTCGACGGCGGGTACCTGTATCCGATATCGCTCTGTTTTGCCCTCCTGGGAGGGCTCGCTATCGCGCTGACGGCGAAGCGCACCGATACGCTGGAGGCCTTCATCGGTCTCCTGTATGCCTTCGGCATAGCCGGGGTCTATATCATACTGTCGAAGTCGTCCCACGGCATGGAGATGCTTCACAAGCTGACGGCCTCGGACATACTTTTCACGCCCATCGAGGATATCTGGCGGACCGCCGTCATCTACGCGGCGCTGGGTCTGGTCCTTTTCTTTCTGTACCGGAAGACGACGGGCCTGGTCAAGGACGTAATTTTCTTCGTGACCTTCGCCGTCACGGTTACCAGCTCGGTGAAGCTCGCCGGGGTCCTTATCGTTTTCGCGCTCCTGGTGTCGCCGGCACTCATATCGATGAAGATCAACAGGGGAAGACCGCTGATAGTGGCCTGGATCATCGGGACCGCGGTCAATCTCCTGGCCATCGTGCTTTCGTACCAGCTTGATTTCCCGACCGGTTATTCGCTGGTCTTTGTTCACGCCCTGTTCGCGCTTGTGGTTACTATGATACGCAATAACAAGAAATCGGCGGGCAAATGCCTGTAAGGATACGAGCCCGACGCCAATGATCGCCTGAGTTTTTTCCCGGTTTTTCCATCCCGGCGTATAATCGTGAGAAAACCCTGCTTGTACTATAATCCGTAGCATGCCCGGTGATGCGGAACCGGGCATGCCAGCCGTAAAGAAGAAATCTCTTTCAGGGAAGTATTGACAAATTCAATGTAACATACTATTATTGGACTAATAGGCGGTGAACACGTTATTGTGGTAAAAAATATCAGTATAGTATTATTGTTACTTTCATTATGGGGCGCCCCGCCGCAAGGATATGCCGCGGAGAATCCCAAAAAGTATACCATCGAGGCCCTGGTCAGCCTGGCGGAAAGCAACCACCTGCCGCTGGAGATAAAAAAAGCAGAGATCGTCGGGAAGAAGGAGCTGTCTCTCCAGGAGAAACAGTGGGAGAACCCCGAAGCGGGCGTCAGCCTCGGCGGGAAAAAAGCGGGCGCGGAAACCGGCCTGGAATACTCCGTGACCCTTTCCCAGAGGCTCCCCATATCCGGCAAAAAGGGGGTTTCAGCGGAAATCGCGAAACTGGAAGAGCGCGAGGCCCGCATCGCCCTGGAGGAGGCAAGACTCGCGTTGCGGTACGAAATCACGCGGCTTGCCTATGCCTATGCTCGGGACATGGAGAAAATAAAACATGTTCAGGAGCGATTGAAGAGAATAAGGCTCATCAGTGCCCACATGCAGGGACACCTGCTGGTCGCTCCGCAGCGCATCGTCGAGCGCAACATTGTACGGGAAAAACTGGCCCGCATGGAAAAGGAGCTTCTCGAAATCAGGAAGAGCGTCACGGTTTCGTACAACGCGCTGAATCATTATCTTAAGCTGCCGGCTCGCCCGTCATTCACCGTGGACCTTGCGTGGTTTTCCCGCGCGCCAGACATGGATTATGACGGCCTCCTGTCCATGGCCATGAAAGATAATTTCGCGATTCGATATCACGAGGGGGCGGTGGCCAGGGCGGAAAAAGCTGTGTCGCTGGCCAAGCGTGACGTGATGCCGGATATAGGGTTAGACGTGTACTACGGGGCGGACACATTGAAGGAAAAAGAGCAGACCTTCGGCGGCGGCATTACCCTGCCCCTGCCGATCCTGTCGCAAAACAGGCATGGCATTGGGAAGGAATCGTCCAATCTTAAATCACGCCGGATCGCCCTTCTTCATGCCAGGGAGACGGCGAGGTACAAAATGGCGGAACTCTACGCTGAATACAAATACGCCGGGGGCATGGTCGCCCTTTTCCCCGTTTCGCGCCTTGAAGACCTGGAGAAAAAAATGGATTACGCGGACGATGAGTTCCGCAAGGGGAGGGTGACCCTTGCCTCCTATCTCGAGATGGACTACACCCTCCATGAGAGCGTCGAATCGGTATTCGAATCGCAACTGCTGCTGGTGGGGGCCTACACGGAACTGCTGTTCATGGCGGCGGTTAGAAAAGAAATAAACGGCGGACGGTAATGATCGAGCGTTTGATTGCCTGGTCCCTCAGGAACCATCTCATGGTTATTCTCGGTACCGTGGCTATATTCCTGGGCGGTATTGTTGCTCTCAACCGGCTGCCGGTCGACGCGGTGCCGGACATCACCAATATCTCCGTCATGGTGAACACCAAGACCGGGGCGCTTGCGCCGGAGGAGATCGAGAAGATGGTCACCTATCCCATCGAAACCGAACTGGCGGGGCTTCCCGACGTGGAGGATATCCGGTCCCTTTCCAAGTACGGCCTCTCGCAGATCATTGTTGTTTTCAATGAAGGAACGGACATCTATTTCGCCCGCCAGCTAGTCTTTGAGCGTCTCCAGAGCGTGAGCGGCAGCCTTCCCCAGGGGATAACTCCCGAGCTGGGGCCTCTCTCGACAGGACTCGGCGAGGTGTACATGTACGCCCTCGTCCCGAAACGGGGAAGTCCCCTCGCGAAGCTGCCGGAAATGGAGCGGCTCCTCTATCTGCGAACCGTTCAGGACCTTGGCATACGGCCCGTCCTCAAGGCCGTGCCCGGCGTCGCGGAAGTTGAATCCAACGGAGGATACCAGAAAGAAATACACGTCAATGTTAACCCGGCCAGGATGGATGCCAACGGCATCGTGTGCCGTGACCTGATTTCCGGTATCGAAGGCCTGGGCCTCAATTTCGGCGGCGGTTATATACAGGAGAAGGGAAACCAGATCATCGTCAGGACACAGGGTAAGATAGATTCCCTGGAAAAAATACGAAACATCCCGATAAAACTCAATGTCTTCGGCGCTCCGGTGCGCGTCGGCGATATAGCGGAGGTCAAAGAGGGAAGCAAGCAGCGCCTGGGTGCGGCCACCTATGACGGCGAAGAAACCGTCCTCGGGACGGTGCTCATGCGGGTGGGGGCGAACAGCCGGGAAGTGGCCCTTGCCGTGGAGGAAGCGGTGAAAAACCTCCGCCTTCCGCCGGATGTGAATCTGGTGGAGCTCTACACCCGGAGCTATCTGGTCAATGCCACCATCCGCACCGTCGTGAAGAACCTCCTGGAGGGCGGCCTCCTTGTCATTGTTGTGCTTTTTCTGATCCTGGGAAACCTGAAGGCTGCGGTGCTGGTAGCCCTGGCGATACCACTTTCCATGCTTTCGGCGTTCACCGGAATGGTCGGGTTCGGGATATCGGCCAGCCTCATGAGCCTGGGAGCCCTCGATTTCGGACTCATCGTGGACGGCTCGGTGGTTATGATAGAGAACATCATACGCCGTCTGGAGGAATTGAAAGACGATTCCCTTGACTCCAGAAAACGTCTTCTGCTGATCAAGGACGCCGCCATAGAGGTGGGAAAACCGGTCGTGTACGGCGTCTTCATAATAATGATCGTGTACGTTCCCATTCTGTCTCTCACCGGCATCGAGGGGAAAATGTTTCGTCCAATGGCGGGGACGGTCCTTTTCGCGCTGGCCGCGAGCCTCCTGCTGGCCCTGTTTCTTATGCCGGTTCTTTCTTTCTATTTCATTAAAAAAGGTAAAATAAAGAAAGGCCATGGCGATAATCGTGCTCTGAGGTTCATATCGCGGCTCTACCGGCCGGTCCTTGATTTTTCCCTGGAACACCGCTGGACCGTCATACTTTCATCCCTGACCGTGGCAGTGGTCTCAATTGTCATGTTTATTTTCCTGGGGAGCGATTTCGTGCCTCAGCTCGATGAAGGCGACATGGTGATCGGGCTGGTGCGGGATACAAAAATCGGCATTGGCAGCTCCATTGAAAAGCAGAGGAGATCGGACAGGGTCATAAAGAAATTCAAGGAGGTCCGGCACGTGTTTTCCCGCATGGGGACCCCCGAGTCGGCCACCGACCCCATGGGAGTGAATTTCGCCGATACCTTCGTGATATTGGAGCCGGACCGGGGGAAATGGTCGCCGCGTTATGAAAGCAAGGACGATCTCTTCGCCGCCATGAGCTCCGCCATAGACAAGTCCGTGCCGGGCCAGGAGATATCCATGACCCAGCCCATCGAGATGAGATTCAACGAGATCTTGGAGGGATCAAGGGCCGATATCAACCTGCGCATTTTCGGTCCGAGTCTCGATGTCCTCTATGATTTGTCGATGAAGGGACAGGTGCTGCTGGAAAAGATACGGGGCGCCGAAAGCGTCGAACTGGACCCCCTTACCGCGCTTCGCAAAAGCCCGGTCATGGATTTCACTCTGGATTACGATCGTATAAACCGCTATGGTATCAGCATTCAGGATGTCAACCACTCATTTTCCATCGCCATGACCGGGATGCCGGTGGGATACATGTTTCTCAATGATAAGCCGTTTCCGATAGTGGTGAGGATTACCGACGAGTACCGGCGAACCATAAAGGACATCGGACGGATCCCGGTAGGGTTTCCCGAAGGAGGGGCGGTCCCCCTCGGGAAGCTGGGGTCCATAAACCTGCAGGACCAGGTCACAACGATCGCCCGCAGCAGTGCCCGTCGTTATGCCGCGATATCCATCAACCTGAGGGACCGCGATACGATGAGTTTCGTGAATGAGGCTAAGGGAAAGATCGCGAATGGCCTCGCGATTCCCGCCGGTTACGTGACGGAGTGGGGCGGGCAGTTCAAGAATCTGGAAAGCGCCAGGAGGCGTCTTTTCGTGATCATACCCGTTATCCTGGCCGTGATATTCCTTATTCTCAAACGCATTTTCGGCAGCATCAAGCAGACTATTCTTGTTTTTAATACAATTCCTTTTGCCATTACGGGAGGGGTGATCTTGTTATGGATCAGGGGCATCCCCATGAGCGTGTCTGCAATGGTCGGATTCATAGCCCTGACCGGCATTGCCATACTGGACGGCATGGTGCTGGTGAGCTTTTTCAACCAGCTCAGGGAAAGGGGTATGGATCTGAAGGAGGCAGTGATCGAAGGCGCTATGACGAGGCTTCGGCCGGTGGTGATGACTTCCCTGGTGGCCGGGCTCGGATTTGTTCCCATGGCCTTCAACACGGGCCTGGGGGCTGAGGTGCAGCGTCCCCTGGCCACGGTGGTCATCGGGGGTGTAATATCGTCGACATTGCTCACGCTTCTGCTTCTTCCCACGTTGTATCTGTGGTTGGAAAAGATTCCACTTCCCTGGCTGATAAGCATGGACCGCGACGAGATGGGATTGTGAAAAAAAAGACGCGGTGTAATGTATTCATGGTCTCATATTGGGAACAGAACAAGAACTCCCCCGGCGGTGCCGGAACTGATGATACAGAGGATAATCATGCATATCCCTGACGGATATTTAAGCCCCCAGACCTATGTCCCCCTCTATGCCGTCTTTGCCGGTTTTATGGCCGTGGCCCTGAAGAAAGTGCGGCAGACCCTGTCCGCGAAAAATATTCCCTACCTGGGAATGGCCGCGGCCTTTTCCTTTCTCATAATGATGTTCAACATCCCGGTCCCGGGAGGGACCACGGGGCATGCCGTGGGCGCCAGTATCGTGGCTCTGGTGCTGGGTCCCTGGACCGCCGTGGTGGCCGTTTCGGTCGCACTCATCATACAGGCCTTTCTCTTCGGCGACGGCGGCATCACGGCCATCGGCGCCAACTGCTTCAACATGGCAGTGGTGATGCCTTTTGTGTCACTGGCAGTCTTCAAGCTGGTAAGCTGGAAGTCAGCGGGCGGCTGGCGCGTGTATCTTGCCGCTTTTTTTTCAGGATACATCGGCCTTGTCGCAGCTGCCATCGTCACCGCTGTTGAATTCGGAATTCAGCCCCTCATCGCTTCTGCAAACGGGAAGCCCTTGTACGCACCGTATGGTCTGGAGATAGCCCTTCCGGCCATGGCAATCGAGCACATGATACTGTTCGGCATCGTCGAGGGGCTGGTGACACTGCTGGTTCTGATCTATTTCATGAAAAACGATCGTGACAGCGTCTATGCCCTGAAGGAGGTGAGGTGATGAGCCCGTTCCAGAAAAAGCTTCTGGTGATTCTTCTCGTGCTGGCCGTCGTCTCCCCCGTCGGCATCTACCTGCCGGCGAAATACAATGCAGAGGATGCCTGGGGCGAGTGGTCCGCGGAAACCATTGAAAAGATGGTCGGCTTCGTGCCGGCAAAACTGAAAGAGGCGGCCGACCTGTGGAAGGCGCCGATACCGGATTACAACCTGGGTGATGAAAAATCGAAATTCACCGCGCAGGCCCTGTCGTATATCCTGTCCGGTGCCATCGGCGTCATCCTATGTATCCTGGTCCTTTTCGGTCTGTCAAAACTCCTGGTGAAAAAAAAGGAGTGACAGGGCTTATCCAACTCTTAGATTCGAGTCGTTTCTACGGAACGGAATAGCCTGGAATACCCCCCAACCCCCCAGAGGGGGGCTACTGTAGATAATAATGAGGAGTTTGTCCCCCTTCGGGGGATTTAGGGGGGGTATAAAACAGCTCTGATGTATAGTATACTGGATAAATCATAGTGACCTTCATCGACAAATCAATTAAATCTATCGCGGACATCATCAAGTCGAGCTACGTGTACTGGGAAATGTCCGGGAAAAATGGCCTCTTCCAGAAACTCGACCCGCGGATTAAAGTCGTATCCATGGTATATTTCATCGTCATCGTCAGCCTCCTCCGGAGCGTGTACGCGGAGCTGGCTATGTCGGCCTTTGTTTTCATGCTGATAGCCCTTTCCCGGCTGAATATTTTCTACATGTATAAACGCATCATCGGCTTCGCCTTTTTCTTCGGCTTTCTCATCGCCCTGCCGTCTGCCTTCAACGTGATCACCCGCGGCGAGATAATACTGCCGGTGGCAACGCTGCCGCGGGCCTATCAATTCTGGATATACTCGGTCCCGAAAGAGATCGGCATAACCGGGGAGGGGGCTTTCGGCGTGGCCATGCTCACCCTGCGGGTGGCCAATTCCATCGGGATATCGCTCCTGGTCATCCACACCACGCCCTTTTTCGAAATCATCAGGGCCCTCAAGGTCTTCCGGGTGCCCGATACCTTTCTCATGATCATCATCCTGACCTATAAATACATATTCATTTTCTCGAAAACCGTTGAAGACATGTACCTGGCCATGAAGAGCCGCCTGGCGGGTGCGGCGGACAGTTCGACCATCAGGGAGATTATCGCGGGCAGGATTTTTTTCATTTTTAAAAGATCCCAGATGCGCTATGAGGAGACGTACCGGGCCATGATGAGCCGCGGATTTACCGGGGACATCGAGCTTTACAGCTTCAGGGTGTTCACGGCCCGGGATGCAGTCATGGGCGTTTTTCTCGCGGCTGCCGGGGCGGCCGTGATGGCGGTGGGGATGGTATGATTAGCCGTGAAGATCTCACCCCGCCTCCGGCGTGCCCTCTCCCTCGATCCCACTCTTTCTCGGACCTCACCCGTGCTCTGCGTGCCCTTATATCCTCACCCCCGGCCGCCGAGCGCTTTTTGGCCATCCTGGCCGCGCTCGGCACTGCGACATCCTGTCGGGAGCCTCTCCATAAAATGGAGAGGGGAGTGAGGGATGACAGCAATTACGGAAACCCTCTCCTTGCCAAGGAGAGGGTGCGCGGAGCGCGGGTGAGGTATTAATGTGAATGGCCGGGGGTGAGGTGGTATATGGCGAGGGTGCGCAAAGCGGGGGAGAGGGGGACCGAGGGTGTGAGGTCTAACAGTGAGATATCAGGAATAAAAACCAATGAAAATAATCGAGCTTGAACACGTCACCTACCGCTTTTACGATATCGTGCCGGCGCTATGCGATGTGAGCCTGTCGATCAAAGAAGGTGAGATGGTGGCCGTTATCGGCGCCAACGGCAGCGGCAAGTCGACCCTGCTCCAGGTCATGAGCGGCCTGGTCCATCCAGGGTCCGGCACGGTGCGCTTCCGCGGTGAAGAGGTAACCGAGAAGAGGCTCCGGGACCGGGAATACCAGCGCTTTTTCCGGGAGCGGGTGGGGATGGTGTTCCAGAATTCGGACGTGCAGCTCTTCTGCCCCACGGTATACGACGAGCTCGTGTTCGGCCCGCAGCAATTGGGGCTGCCGAAAGAGGTGGTGCTCCGGAGGGCGGCGGAGACAATGGAGATGCTGAATATCGAATATTTAAAAGACAGGCCCACCCACATGCTTTCGGGCGGCGAAAAGAAGCGGGTGGCCCTCGGTTCGTCCCTCACCATGAATCCGGAACTGCTGCTCCTGGATGAGCCGGCCAGCGGCCTTGATCCGAAGACGGAGTCCTTCCTCACGGACCTCATTATTTCCCTGTCGGAATCGGGAAAAACGATAGTTATCGCCACGCATGACCTGGAACTGGTGGACCACCTGCAGCCGAAGGTCGCGGTTATAAGCGAGGAGCACCGCATTGAGAAGACCGGCGCCGTGAGTGAAATCCTGCGCGACCAGGACCTTCTCGTCAAGGTCAACCTGGTTCACGAGCACAGGCACCGGCACGGGAAGAAAGTGCATTCGCACCTCCATTCCCATTATTTCTTTCATGATCACCAGAAGCCCCGCGATCATGACGGTCATGCCCATGAGAAGCCGCATCGCCATGATAAGGGTCACAAGCATTGATATGCATAATGGGCTTGTTGCAAATCGTATTCTATTTTTCCGGGGTAAGGGGCGGAGCCCCTTGAAAGCCCCCCGCAGGGGCTTTATAAGGGGGCGAGACGCCAGTTTCGCAACAAGTCCGGTATTCATTTCGAATTCGAGTTCTTTTTGATTGGATATAAAAATGAAGATAGTTTTAACTGCAATTACCTGGTGAATGTTTTTTTTGAGGGGGGGATAATGCACTCAGAGAATAACCCTGGCCTGCAGGATTTTATTTTACCCGGGTATCATGTCGCGTCAAAATCATACGTGCATTCAAGAAGTGCCTGGATAATCGAAATTGACGTGCCGGGATTATGTGTGACTAAAAGGCAGTGTGAAAAATTAATTGAAAAGTTCAGGAATGTCGCGGGTTCCGGCGGCGTGATAAGCATCCGCAGGCCCTGCGATTTCCTTGCGGGTACTATGCTGCCGTGGGCGGTTGACAGAATGGACGGGAAAGGAATTGTGTATAACGATTATCTGTTTGAATGATTTTCCCGGGGGCTTCCGTTTTTCCGGAATCTGACAAGTATTCACCTGCTGATATTCGAGTTTCCAGAACTGACCCGCCTGACCGTCACTGTCCCATCTTCTGTTGCCTGGATAGAATAAACGAATTGAAATCACATACTCCATCATTACGTGGTTCGTTATTTTTTCCCATAAGGGATTTAATTTATTTATGCTATATTGATCCATGCTGTTTTTTCCGAAAGCAAAGATAGAAATTGACAATAACAGATAGATTGATATTCAAGGGTCCGGAGATTGATGTGCTTGAATGCATTCAGTGTTTTACGGAATGGTTTTCTAAATGCAGGTCCTGTCAGGCATGTGAGAATTATGCGTGAGGAAATTATGAATATATTCTTGAAACAATCGAAGATAAAGAACTATTTTCTTCCGGTGTTCCTTGGATTTGTAATACTGGCATCTTCTATACCGTTTATCAGCAAGTATCATTACAACTGGGACTCGGTCAATTATGGCCTGGCGCTTAAAGAATATAACGTTGGAGCCCTGCAGCCGCACCCTCCCGGCTATCCTGTTTTTATTGCGGCAGGTAAAGCTGTTGATTTTTTTGTTAATAACACCAACCTGTCATTGATCATCGTAATAATTCTCCTATCCATCCTGTCGGTAATAATTTATTATTATCTGGCACTGTATATGTTTGATGATATTCCATCCGCTTTTATTAATGCTCTTTTCCTGGTATCCTGTCCCGTCTTCTGGTTTTACCGTGAAGTGGCCCTGACGTATATTGTTGATTTAATGGCATCAGTAATATCCCTGTTTTTTGTTTTTAAAATAATATATGAGAAAAAAAACATACATTTATATCTACTGGCTTTTTCGATAGGTGTCATAAGCGGATTCAGGCCATCCATGCTGTTACTGGTGGCCCCCCAGCTGCTCTATGCCTTCATTATTATTCTTATCAATGATAAAAAAGAGAACCATGAATTTGATTTTAAAAAAATATTCGTAAGCGCGATTATCTTTTTAACAACCATCGCACTCTGGCTGATCCCGGTATGCATTTCAGCGGGTGGGCTGCAAAACTACCTGTCCAGTTTATCAGGAACATATCTTTCGTTTGCCCGTTTTACTTCGGTAGTATATGGCGCTCCATGGAAAAATAACCTGATGCAGATACGCATGGTCAACAGATCCTTAATGAGTGGTATCTTTGGAATAATAATTCCCCTGGCCGCGGGAATATTTTGCTTGATACGCTATTATGTTACAAAGAATGGGAACAGGATGCTCGCGGCAGATTCAAGATTAAATCATTTTGCCCCTGTTGTTCTGCTGTCAATAATCCCCGCATCATTATTTTTTTATTTTGTGCATTTTGGGCAGCCCGGTTATATCCTGATGATCATCCCCCCACTTTATCTTGTATCCGTTATCGGGATGAAAATAATGTTCAATAATAATATATTCAAATCATTATTGATCATTCTGTTGATCGTGCACGTTGACCTGTTTCTCGTTTTATCCCCCAGGGCCCGTTCCGTCACAACATTTGATGCGGCAACAGGAATAGAAAAAATGATAGCCAGGCAGAACAATTTGTTCCCGTATTTTACCGCTCAACAGGTAAAGCATAATGATAAACAGCTCGAAATAGTGTTTCATGAAGTAAATAAATTCCTTCTTGATAACAGCCTCTCGCGGGATGACGTATATATTATATGCCCGGTTGGATTGACGTATGAATATAAAGGCAATGTGTTAACTAACGATAACCTGTGGCGGCACTTCAATTATTATGAACCGGGGCTTGATTCAATAAATTTAGTACCCGGGAATAGTATTGGAAACGCCGATCCCGGCGATAGCAATATTTATATTAAGCCGGATAGGAAAAAATTGATCATTACGGCTGATAAAATCAATGATTCTGATGTGCCTCAAGGACTTGCCCTGAAAAAGTTAAACCGCATCTATGCAGCGGATTTATCCAGTGTCAGCAGCTTCACATTTTACGGTCATAATTTTATCAGGCGTCGTTGAATCATAATCCGGGTGATTACAGGTCTTCGCGCCTGACGCCGTGGATCACCGGCCCTGTTTTGATGTAATCCTCCCGTATCATATGCATGCATTTCAGTCTGCATCATTCAACCTGGAGCAGTATCGCCTTGAGGTACTCGGTTTCGGGGCAGAAAATGCTCACGGGGTGGTCGCAGGGCTGTCCGTACTTGCCGATAATGGACGCCTTCCGCCCCGCGTCCGCGAAGGCCTCGTAAACGACCATCTGGAAGAGATGCATATCGATGAAGCGCGAGCAGGAGCAGGTGAGGACCAGGGCGCCCGCGGGGCATTGCAGGGCCAGCTGGAGGTGAAGGTCCTTGTAGCCGCGGCAGGCCCTGCCGACCGACGCCCTGTTCTTCGCCAGGGCCGGCGGGTCGAGGATGACCAGGTCGGCCTTGACCCGCTCGTCCCGGAGGTACTGGAAGATATCCGCCCGGGTGAATGCAGCCGGGGCCGCGACGCGGTTCAACTCCATGTTTTTCGCGGCCATGGCCAGGGCGTCGGCGGAGGAGTCCACCGATGTTATCGACGCGGCGCCGCCCATAGCGGCCGCGACGCTGAAGCCGCCGGTATAGCTGAAGAGGTTCAGGACCCTGCGGTCCCGGGCCAGGCCCCTCACCAGAGAGCGGTTGTCCCGCTGGTCCAGGTAGAACCCTGTTTTCTGGCCGGCGCCGATGCTGACGTAAAAGGACATGCCGTTCTCGTTCATCACCAGGTCCGCGGGCGTCGTGCCGTGGAGCTGTCCCTGAGCCGGCGCCAGGCCTTCAAGGCCCCGGCCCTCGTGGTCGCTCCGCTCGTAGATGCTTGCCGGGTCCAGCTCCTCCGCCAGGATGTCCACGATGGCCTCCTTCAGCCTGTCCATGCCCAGCGTGAGGCACTGCACCACCAGGTGGCCGTCGTAGGAATCGACTATAAGGCCGGGGAGAAAGTCCCCCTCGGAGAAGATAAGGCGGTATGAGTCCGTATCCCGGAGGAGGGGGCTCCCGGCGCGCCTTGCCGCGGCGGCCCGGACCAGCTCCCGCAGACCGGTACCGGTGAATTCCATGTCTCCGAAGGAGAGCATCCGCACCGCGATCTGCGTCCTGCCGTTGTAATAGCCGCAGCCCAGCCGGGCCCCGGCGGCATCGCATACAGATACCATGTCGCCGTCGGCGATGCCGGGCTCTTTCTTCCCGATGGCTCCGGAAAAAACCCACGGGTGCCGCCTGAGAAGGGCCTTTTCCTTGTGCTGTTTGAGCTGTATCGTTTTCATGGATATTAATCGTGACGGATAAGGCGGCTGCGCATCTTTTTTTTGCGGCATCCGGGGTGGTTTCCCGGACCGGGATACGCCGAACGCTACTCATCAGGTTCCGTGTATGTCTCTGTCTCTCTCTTTTTCTCCGCGTCCATATCGGTGTCGTCGTCTGTATCGGTGTCTGTATCATCGTGCATGTTTTTTTTACCGAATCGGTACAGGGCAGAGACATTGATATATCCTTCATAGCCGGTGACGGATGCCTTGCCGTTTCCGATCTCATGGGACTTTCCGTAGACCGATGTGGAGAAATGAAAGCCCCCTTCGAATGATAACCGCAAATTCTTGTACACATCATAATCCAGGCCAAATGCCAGGCCGGTGCCGATGGGTAACAATCCATAGGTCCTTCTTTTATATATAGGGACATTGGTCGACAAGTAATCACTATAGAGGAATCCGCTGCGCGTCGTGTCTTTTCCCCAGATATAAAACAGGTTCAACTGCGGCCCGGCCCATACCGTAAGCCTGTCCGACCTGGAGAGGACATAGGCGAAGGTGTTGATAAAGGAAAAACGGGTCATGCTGAACCGGTCGGCCATAAAGGCTTCAAAACCCAGGTTCTGCCTGAACATGAACTGGCCGTCAAGAAATTCACCGGCCCACACGAGGCCACCTCCGGTCATCACCGGAATGCTGCGGGAAGGAGGCTTTTGCAAGGTAATTAAATTATCCGATGAATTGGAAATATTCCAGCTATAGCCGCCTACATGGGTCGTAAAATATCCGCCGACGCTATACGTGTTTGAGTAAGAAGGCGATGGATGCATGATCACATAACCAACAGCGACGAGAACTATCAGGCAGCTGACTTTTAGACGAGTCACGATCATCATGTGCATGGTATTAATTCCTGTAATCGTTGGTTTTTTCAGGATTATCCCCTGCTACCAGGGGATAAATTATATCTCTGCTTAATTTTATTATGATAATAATCAAGCCTAATATTCCGGGTCGTATTTTTTTGTTTAGTTACATTTTATGTCCGGATTGGAGCGGATTTGCGGCCAGGGGGCACCGGGTTATTAATACGCCATTTTTCAATATTCCGCTAATAGAGATCGTGAAAATTTCCGATCTCTTGTATTGATCAGCCGCAGAAATCATGCGCCTTATAATACGAAACCATGGTCTGATAAAGTATGAATGAAACGCAGTATCAAACATTCGTCCAGGATCACCAGGATGAGATCGTGAAAAAAATCAAGGAACTTGATAATTTCCTGGATGCCGATATCGCCCTTCTGAAACGCCAGATTCTTGACAGCATCACTATCCGCAAGCACATGCCGGTCGTACCCTTCGAGGAAGTCAAGCAGCTCATGGTGGGATATTTCGCCATCAGGTTCATCGAAGATGAGCTGGGGCTTGAATTCTAAACATGCCGCCGTGCAGGGGCTTTTTTCTATACAGATTCATAAATATGGCATTAATAAAATACATGCTAACCGCTGGACGAGTTAGGAATTGCGCACAAATCATTCTGGCGGGACGGTTTTCAACATATAAATTCTTGACGTAGAGTCAGCTTTCTATAGGGTTTGCCGCATGAAGTTCATCATTCTCATTGCCCTGTTCATAGCCGTACAGACATCCCTGTTCATCCATATCTACAGCCTTGTCGGTTATATTTCCACCAAGAAGATGGAATATTTCCGGTACTTCATGATCACCGCCGTCACCAACATGCTCCTCAGCATCGCCCTGGCGACGCTTGTCATGACCGACCCGAAGCTGCTGCGCGGTATCAGGCTCGATATCATTTATGTCCTCGAAGCGGGGCTGATCTTCATCTACATGATGACCATCAAGGTGCGCATCATAGTGGTCATTATCAAGCGCCTCCGGGACCCGAAAAACTACCACTTCTCCCACTTCGGCAAGAAAATATACAATACCAGCATCGTTAACTTCCAGGAAGTCGCGACGTTTTTCATCACCTTTCCCTTCACCCTCATAGCCGGCGCGTATTTTGTCGTGAGAGTCATGAAAATGTAGGGCTCCGGGCGGCGCCGTCAGAGGGTGATCTGCTCCGAGCGGATCGGCCTGCCGAAGAATATCGTGCCCAGCCCGTTGAAGAGTTCGGTGGAATCCGTCGTGAAAAAGCTGACGGACCCGCTCCGGGAACAGCGGCGTTCCATGTCCGGATGCCTCTTCAAATAGTCAATCAGGCTGTCGGCCACGATCAGGTCCTGCGGGATGACCGTGACGCCGGGCGGCGTGTGTTTCCTGATGGTGTCCATCAGGAGGGGGTAGTGCGTGCACCCGAGTATGACGGCGTCAATGTCCGGGTCGGCCTCCATGAGGCGGCTGATGTTTTTCTTCACGAAATAATCCGTGCCGGGGCCGGTAAGCTCGTTGTTTTCCACCAGGGGGACCCACATGGGGCACGCCTCCTGCGTCACGGTTATGTCCGGGAAAAATTTCTGTATCTCCAGGAGATATGACCGGGAGCTCACGGTCCCCATGGTACCCAGGATCCCCACATGCCCGGTTTTCGTCACGGACCCGACAATTTCCGCCGTCGGCCTGATGACGCCGAGGACGCGGCGGTCGGGATCGATGCCCGGGAGGTCATTCTGCTGGATGGTGCGGAGGGCCCTGGCGGAAGCGGTGTTGCAGGCGATGATGACGAGGGGACATCCCATCCGGAATAGCTTCTTCACCGCTTCCAGGGTGTAGGCATACACGGTCTCGAAGGATCGCGAGCCGTAGGGGTTGCGGGCGTTGTCGCCCAGGTACACGAAATCCCGCTCCGGGAGCTTCCGGACGAACTCTTTTAGTATCGTGAGGCCGCCGTATCCCGAGTCAAACACGCCGATGGGATGTTCCGGTTGATTCTTCATTGATCATGTAAAAACAGCATGCCGATGCCGTTGTCAAGTATTAAAGGGATCGGGCAATCATCAGAAAAAATTTGGGCCTGTCCGTAATTGCCGGAAATAAAAAATATTGACAGATACGGCACGGCCATTTTGATTGTTACAATTTGAATATACCAGGAAACAAGGATGGGCGTGTGAACCGTCTTCTGCTATTCGTCATGACGACTTTCATGATGCTTCCCTGCTGCGGCTGTTCCGACGCGGGGGAGGCCAGCATATCCTTTACCGGCGACATCATCATGCATATCCCGGTAAAATCGTCGGCGGGCGCCCATAATGAAATCAGCAAGGTCACGAAAGCCTCCGTCAATAACGGCGGGTTTAATTATCTTTACGAAAAGATACGGCCCCTGCTGCGGCAGTCGGATATCGTGGTGGGCAACATGGAGTTTCCCGTGAATCCGCCCTTCCGGAGCCGGCCCCGTTATTTTAACGCTCCCCCGGACGCGATAGCGGCGATGAAATGGGCGGGATATACCATGGTGACCATCGGGAACAACCATCTCCTGGACCAGGGCGAAGCGGGGGTCGTGAGCACGATGCGGTTTCTGCGCCGGCACAAGATGGATTATATCGGCGCGGGTGTCAGTGAAGAGGCCGCGCGGGCCGGCATCGTCAGGACCGTGAACGGCATACGCATCGGGTTCCTGGGATACACCGGTTACCTGAATTTCCCCAGGCGGAAAAAGACGAACGGCTATCATCTGAACTGGCTTTATAACCAGGATGAACTGAAAAGGGATATCGCGGAGCTCCGCAGGAAGTGCGATTATCTTGTCATGGTAGCCCATGCCGGTATTGAGTATAACACCCTGCCGAGCGCGCGGGAAATCGAGGTCTACAAACAGTGCATCGACAACGGGGCCGATCTCATCGTGGCCCATCACCCGCACCTCCTCCAGCCGATGGAAAAGATCATTGCCGCTGACGGCAGGGATTGCTACATCTTCTACAGCCTGGGAAATTTCATTTCGAACCAGAGTACAAAGGCGGAGGCTTATTTCGAAGGCGTGCCGATAACCACGCGCGACTCCGCTATCGTCCGCTGTATACTTGACTATAACGGTAGCGGGAAGCGTCCGTCATGCAGGTTCGAAGTGACCCCCGTGTACACGGTGAACAGGATCGACGGGGAAACCGGGCTCCGCGTCATACAAACCGTCTCGATCGACCGGGAAATACAGGAGCTAAAAAAACGTCTTGTTGACGCGGATGCGAAAGAAAAGGTTGACATAGATCGGCAATTACAGAATCTGTACCATAAATTTAAAGCTATCAGGATTGCCCTGTACCGGGGCAAGGAAATTAAAGAAATTACATTATCGGGCAATAGTGGTGGGTATGAGTGACAAGATAAAACTTGCGAAGCGCACAATCAAGGGATATGATGTTATCGATATCAGCGGCGATATTTCCTCGGACGGATCCAAGGATATCGTAAAGTTCGTAAAAAAGGCCGTGTCCGGCAAGGACAAGGATTTGTATATTAATCTGGAAGGCGTCAAGCACATGAACAGCTCGGCGCTGTCGGTTATCGTCCAGATGGTACGGGACCTGTCATCAAAGAAGGTCAATACCTTTTTCATGAACGTGAACGAGAAGATCATGACCCTGGTCAAGGTGGCCGGGCTTCATAACTTTTTCAAGTTCGTGAGCGACGAGGCGGCGCTTATCGACAAGATCGAGAAGATGGACAAGGAAGCGAACGCCTGACATCCGCGTCCCCGCGGCGTCACAATAATTTTTCGCACAGCTCCCGCGTCATGGCCGCGCCGGGTGATTCCCCGCCTGGCGCCGGTACTGTCCCTGACATGGCGTAATACGGATGCAGTTCGCGCACGACGCGCTCCGGGAGCGTCCCCTCCATGAGGAGGCGCGCATCGCCGGCAAGGCCCGCGATCTCGCAGCGAAGGGCTTCCTCGCTGAAGGAAAGCTCCCCGTTCCTGTCATACAGCGCCATCTCCCTGAAAAGAACCACCGGCAGTCCGCAGTATTCGGCGAAGACCTGTATCCCGTTGCCGGGACCGTCGGATTCCATGACCTCTATGATGGCGATCCTCTCCGCGTTCAGGCCCAGGCTTTCCGCGATCATCCCCTTTTCGATTTCCGCGAGCCCCGTATCCAGCCGGGAGATGAATATTTTCACCCCGCCCAGGGCCGGTGTTTTGGCCCCCGACAATACCGCCCCGGCGTCTTTTTCCCGGGGATAGAGCCGCGATTCCATGGCGCCGCCGCCCGATGCATGGAACCCGAAGCGCTGCAGGGTAAGGCTTCCGTACAGGCCCATCCGTTCGAGGGCCGCCAGCAGCGTTTCCTTGACGAAGGAAGTCGGGCAGGAGAGGGGCGAGTGGGTGACGCCGCCCAGCTCCAGGATGGACCGGAAATCGCCATGGAACAGCGCCGGCATCAGGAAGAGGAGCAGTTCCACCGCGGAAGAGACATGGTCCGAATCGAAGCGGTACCTGCCCGGCGCCAGGGGGCGCGGTTCGAAGACAATCGATCCGGCGTCCAGCCTGAGCCGTCCCGCGCCGAATTCGTCAGACATGCGCGCCATGTCGTCCAGGATGGGCCGGAAACCGGGATTTCCCGCGATGAAGGCCGCTCCGCCGCCGATAGTTATCGGTACGTTTTTCAGGAGGGAGAGCGACAGGGCCTGCCTGATCAGCGTCCAGTCCGGGTTGGGGAAATCAATATCCATGGTTGCCATTGCGTGCGATTGCATTGCATCAAGGATCGTTGCAGCTGATAAAAAATCCAGCTTTTTTTCATATGCATGAAGTGTCCCGGATGCGGGTAATTAAGAAAAAAACGAAACAAGTTGACAACGCGCCGGTCTGGTGCTAAAAGATATCCTACCTGGTGAAGTGGGCAGATAACGGGCCGGATCAATTTGCATGGTCCGGTATATACATACATGAACAATCTGCAAAGGGGATACAGGTGACACTCGCTCACAAGCACATTGCGGCAGGTCCGGGATTGCATCCCTCGTGCAGGCCCTGCCGGGGCCCATGGATTGCCGTCGCGCTGGCAGCGCTGGCGCTGGTGGTCTGCGGATGCTCAAAACGGACGAGCGGCCAGCCGGCCGCCGCACGGGGCGTAATGGATCTTTCCGCGTGGGATTTATCCTCCCGGGGAACCGTCAACCTTGACGGCGAGTGGGAATTCTACTGGGACCGCCTTCTTGCACCGGAGGATTTCAGGGGTAAACCGCAGCCCGGTCCTGTTGAATATATGGCCATGCCGCGGTACTGGAACGGCCAGATCATTGCCGGGAAAAAGCTGACAGGGCACGGCTTCGCCACCATAAGGCTCACGGTCAGGCTCTGCGGCCGTCCGGACCTCTGCGCCATGTATTTACCCCATATGTTCACTGCATACCGGCTATGGGTCAACGGCAAAGAGATATCGTCAAACGGAAAGCCCGGGAAAAACGCGGATCAAGAAACTCCTGGTTTTCTTCCCAGAATGGTCATCCTGGCCCCGGATGGCAATACCCTTGAGCTGGTGCTCCAGGTTTCCAATTTCCATCACCCCAACGGCGGCATGTGGTCTTCGATCGAGCTGGGAACCGGGACGAAAATCATAAGCGAGCGGCGATATATCGGCGGGTTCAATTCCTTCCTCCTCGGCGGTCTCCTCCTGATGGCGCTGTACCATATCGGAATCTTCCTGTTCCGGAAACAGGACCGCGCGTCGCTTTTCTTCGGCATCCTCTGCCTGATCATAGCGGTGCGTGTTCCCTTTGAAGGCGATCGCATGATAATCGGGAACGTATCCTGGTTAAGCTGGGAAATCGGCCAGAAGATAACGTATCTCACGTTTTTCAGTTCTACGTTCATCACCAACCTGTATATTTACTATCTCTTCCCGGATATCTATTCCCGCACGCTGGTGCGGATCTCCACCGCCGTCGGCGCGGTATTCTGCCTTTCCGTCCTCGTGCTGACGTCACAGATCTATTATTACGCCCGGTATCCCTTTTATGCGACCATTCTGCTGTCGATGCTGTATGATATGTATGTTATCGTGCGGGCGGCCATGATGAAAAAGGAAGGGGCCGTGTATATCATTGGCGGTATGGCGATACTGCTGCCCCTGGTGGGCATCGATATACTCTACTACGACAGGATTATTAATTTCGGCAATGTCGCTATTCTCGGCGTTTTCATTTTTACCATATCCCAGGCGATGCTCCTTTCCGTGAGGTCCTCGAGGGCCTATACCAGGATCGAGATACTCTCATCGGAAAAAGCGAACCTGTTCGCCAGCTCGATCGATATTATCTCCTCGATCCTTCTCGCAAGCTCCACCAGGCTCTATGAATTTACGCAGAACGTCACGCGGATTGCCGTAATGCTGGCCCGCCGCGTCGGGATATCGGCCGACGGCGTGGAAGAGATACGGATCGCCTCGCTGCTGCACGACATCGGGATGGTGGGAGTCCCCGACGACATTGTCAGCAGGCCGTATCGGATTTCGGACTCGGAGAGGCTGATAGTGGAAAACCATCCGCGGAAAAGCATTGACATTATCGAGCACCTGAAGGAGCTGGCAGGTGTCAAACTGATAATCGCCCAGCACCATGAACGGTACGATGGCAGCGGATACCCGTTCCGCCTAGCGGGAAGCCAGATTGCCGCCGGTGCCAGGATCATCGGCCTTGTGGATGATTTTGTTTCCATGCTCGGCAGGCGCGAATTCCAGACGGAAGACAAGAAGGGCAGGATCATCGGCGAGCTTGCGAAGGGGAAGGGCACGCTGTATGACCCCCATTTCGTGGATGCATTGATCAGGCTGATCGAGAAAGAGAACCTGGTGTACATTATCAATGAAAATGATATCCGGTACGATAAAAAGGGGGATGTTTCCGAATGGATGTTCCCCAGCAATGTCAACTACGAGATGTCGGTCGTCGAAAGGGTCGTCACGGTAATGAAATCGAGCGTCGATGTTAATGAGGAGACGTCATACCTCGTGGAATTCGGACTGGGGGAGATTATCAGGAACGCCATCATCCACGGGAACAAGTACGACGAATCGAAGCGGGTCACCGTGAAGTTTGCGGTCACCGAACACGATGGCAGGAGGGCCCTCGAATTCAGGGTCGCCGACCAGGGGGGCGGCATGGATTATACACGCTACCATCATTTCAAGGTGAGCCGGGTAAAGCTCTATGATATC
>CAZZHU010000010.1:0-1156 GCA_964654045.1 uncultured Leptospirales bacterium | reverse complement strand
TCGTGCGGGAAATGAAGCAGCACATCCCATCCCTTGAGAGCGCCCGGAGCAGGGACGTGTTAAGCGGCCTAAGCAAAAAGCTGCAGGATTTTCTGCTGGACTATTACATCAATTATAACCAGTACCGCCACATCGATTCCCCGGAGACGACAGGCGGTATAGGGCTCATCCATGTAATGCAGACCTTCGACAACGTTGATTTCCGCCAGATTGTGGAGAATAACAATCTCTGCGGGATGGAGGTCCTCCTGGAAAAATACATTGATTGACTGCGGGAGATGCCCGGTCAATGAACGGTGCCGATTCTCTCCGCGCGCATTTCGCAGCTCTGCGGGTCAATGGACATCCACCGGAACACGATCTTGCCGATGATATTCTCGACCGGCACGAATCCCCATACCCTGCTGTCCGAGCTGTTGTCCCTGTTGTCCCCCATGGCAAAATAGCAGTTTTCCGGGACTATTGTCTCCTCCATGTCGTCAAGGAACGTGGCGTGATAGGAATGCTGAATGTTATACGACAGGGAGCCGAGCTTTTCTTCGTAGGTGAGGATATCCTTCGTTTTCCCAACAGGCCGCAGGTACAGGGCCTTCCCGTTCAGGATGATTCTTTTGTCCCGCACCGCTATCCTGTCGCCGGGGATCGCGATGACCCGCTTGGTGTAACGGACCGATTCGTCCCCCGGATACCTGAAGGCGATGATGTCCCCGCGGGCCGGGGCCTTGAACCTGACCATGTCAATTTTTGTAAAGGGGATCTTCAATCCATAGGCGAGCTTATTGGAATAGAATTTGTCCCCTTCCAGGATCGTCGGGTTCATGGAGCCGGTCGGCACCGAGTAGTTGCCGAAGACCGAGGCCCGGAGAAGCACGAGGAGAAAAATGAACATGAGATTGTTGATGAAGGCCCTGCTCGTGATTTTTTTGAACAGCGTTTTTATCATGGGAATTCTCCTGGCGTGATGATCAATATCTATATTTGAACGATCAGCGGGGAAATGTTACAGTATTTTACTACCCTGGCTTCTTTAGTATTAATGCCCTCACCCGTGCTCCGCGCACTCTATTTTTTAAGTCCTCACCCCCTGACCCCCTCTCCGCAAAGCGGAGAGGGGGAACAGCGTGAGATCATTCATACGGCACCCTCTCCATTTAAT
>CAZZHU010000009.1:27660-45391 GCA_964654045.1 uncultured Leptospirales bacterium | reverse complement strand
ATCAGCTATATCCTGAATTTCACTATTCTGATAATAATGGGCAAGAATAACTGCATTCTTTTCCTTCTTCAATTTTTTTATTTCAGAAATTAAATCAATATTTGGATCTAAACGGGTATTGATATACCCATTTGGAAATATTTTTTTATTATTATCAACAACCATTTTATTATTATCTTTTTTTTCAAAAAAAATTTAAATAGTATAATAATGATATCCTGTTAATACAGTTAAAAAAAACACTTACCAAACCTTGCAAAATTCGTAATTAAAAGCGTTAAAACAAATTTTTAACAGAACATAAACAGCAAAAAATTATGAAAAACAGACCAATCCAACTATTATTAACAATTGTTAGTTTCATTTGTTGGGAATAAGAAGAAGGTTTTTAACAACTGCAAAAAGGTTAAGAAGGTGTTCAAAAAATTGCTCTTTCTTTTTACCCCCTTCCGCTAGAAAACAGAAAATTTTTATAAGCAAGGAGAAGAAGAAGATTTCCAAATATTTTTTTCTATTGTATATCATCAAATAGCTAACAAAGAGTAAACAAAAAATGATTGAATATTAACCGAAGAATGAAATAATTATGGGAGATCATGAAATAGAGGGTAAATATATTTGCAAAAGAAAAGCCGCACAAAATATTTTTATTAAAGTTCAATATTTTAAACACAATAAACAGTTGCTGTAAATGTTGTTTTATTATTACTTTTGTTCTTTAAATCATTATTGTCTGTAAACTAACGAATTATAAATCCATGGAAAAAGAGAACGATCAAAAAGCAAAGGCTAAAATTAATAAAGCGGTGATGTTTTTAACTACTCTGATAGTCCTAATGATTTTTGTTCTGTTGGTTTTAGGGTGGTTCTATTACGAAGAAAAAAAGGAGATGCAGGAAACGCAAAGACTGCTTATTGCGGAAAAGGATACTATAGCCGAGAACCTACGTAATATTATGTACGAATATGCTGTGCTAGAAACCGATAACGAAACAATAAAAAAGAAGCTTGAGGATGAACAGGAACGAGCGGCAAGACTCTACTCTGAGTTGAAGAAGGTTAAGGAAGTGAGTTACTCAAAAATTAAGGAATACCAAAGAGAACTGGGAACCCTGAGGGCCATAATGAAGGATATGGTTTTCGAAATCGATTCATTGAATACCTTAAATCAGAAATTAATAGCAGAGAATATAAAGGTTCGGCAGGAATTTACCATGTCGCAACGGACGGTGGAAAACCTTGAACAGCAAACCCAAGAGCTTAGCACAACGGTTGCAAAAGGATCGGTTATAAAAATTAGGGAAGTTAGGGCAATTCCCATAAACAGAAAGGGACGAGATGTTTCACGGGCAAGGAATGTAGAAAAAATTCAGACCTGCTTCGTTCTTTCGGAGAATAGCATAGCAAGTTCCGGGAAACGAGATGTTTACATTCGAATTCTTGGTCCCGATGGATATATTTTAGCCAAATCGAACCACGATTTATTTCAATATGAAGAAGAAATGATAGTCTTCTCTGCCAAAAGGGAAGTCGATTATCAAAATAGGGATATCGAAATGTGCATTTTTTACGACAACAACGGGGTGCGCGTGGTGAACGTTCCCACCAACGGCCTGTGCGGAGAGCTCATCGTCGATGAAACGGAGCGGCTCCTCGGCGCCTGCCCGGAACTCACCGTGCACCTGAACTTCTCCCTGGACGGCCCGGGCAGGTTCCACGACGAAAACCGCGGCGTGCCGGGAAACTTCGCCAAAACAATTGCCGTGATGGAAAAGGCCCATGACAGGTTCAAGGGCAACAAGCGCCTCCTGATGAACGCCGTCACCGTCATCACCCCCGACGCCTACGACCACCTCTTCGACCTGGGCGTCTACATCCTGAACAAGGACATCGTGGCCACGCATTTTTTTGAAATAGCCCGCGGGGACACCCGCGATCCTTCCATCAAAAAGCTGACACCCGAGCGCGTAAAAGAACTACGCCGTAAAATACTGCCCCTTTTCGAAAAGCAGGCGGACGGTATTTTCAGGGACTTCGGCGGCATGAAGAAAAAGTTCGCCAAGTTCTTCTTCCTGGGATTCATCAAGTTCGTCAATGACATACAGGACGCAAACTACGCCGGCCCCTGCGACTGGGAGATGGACTGCACCGCTGGGAAGACCACCTTTGTCATCGACCACAACGGCGACTTCCGCTCCTGCGAGATGCGGCCTCCCATCGGCAACCTCCGCGACTACGACTGCGACCTCACGGCGGCCCTCTATTCAGAAGCCATGAAGCGCGAGATCGATGAAATCGGCGGCGGCGGCAAAGCTAACTGCTGGTGCACCCACGGCTGCTGGGTAATGTCGTCCATCAAGTTCAGCCCGAAGGCAATCCTCTTCCGGATACCGGCCGCTTACCGGCGTTTCAGGAAGGAGACCGATCCCGGCTTTGTCCTCCCGGTAATCGATACGACCCGTATCGAAAATTACCGTTAACGGCAACGGTACAGGGAGGGCACAATCATGAAGGCAGTACTGTCAAGCCGCGGCTCTCGCGGTGACGTATATCCAATCATTGAAATCGGAGCCGCTCTGAAACGGGCCGGATGCAAAGTATCAATCTGCGTGCCGGAGATGTTCGAATCGCGCGCGCGCAGCAAGGGTCTCAAGCCGGTATTATATCCCGAGGACAGCGCCCAGGTCATGCAGGGGCTGGGAAGCGGTCTCGGCGCGATCCGCACCGCCATAGACTGGTTCACACGCTCTATCGATGAGCAGATCGGGCCCCTCATGCGTGAAACCGCTGATGCCGATCTTCTGATAACCAGCGTCAACGAGCCGGTTGTCCCCACCGTCGCCGAATACCGGAACATCCCCCATTACCGGATCGCCTACACGCCGGTGTTTCCCGGGTACCAGCCGCCGCCTCTCATCCCGTGGCAGCGGCTCCCCGGGATCGTGAACAGGGGGCTCTGGAATGCTGTCAACGGCTTTTCTGGACTCATGTTCAGGAAGCATATCAACATGGTTCGGAGAAATCTGGGCATGACGGATATGGGCAGTGTAAACGATTATTTCACCGGCCGCAGCCATACGGTGCTGACCCTTAACCAGGTCCTGGCGCCGCCCTGCCGCACCTGGCATGGAAACTATGACTTCAGCTACACCGGCTACTGCTACGGAGACATTGACGGCAGCCTCGGGCCGGACCTTCTCCGTTTCCTGGAAGACGGTCCCGCGCCCGTATACCTCGGCTTCGGCAGCGTCAGCGTTGATGATTCCGTCGCCTTTACCCGCATCATACTTGAAGCGGTGAGGATTTCCGGTTGCCGTGCCGTCATTGGCACGGGATGGACCGGCCTGGGCGGGATAGAGCTGCCGGAAAACATATTCCCGGTAGGCGACACAAACCACGCCACACTCTTCCCCTTCTGCGCGGGTGTCGCCCATCATGGAGGCAGCGGCACCACGCACACCGCGGCACGGGCCGGAGTTCCGCAGTTCATCATGCCCCAGATAGCGGACCAGTTTTACTGGGGCCACCGGATATACAGCCTGGGCCTCGGTCCATTGCCGGTGCCTCCCAAACGGATCACCGTGCAAAAGCTGGCGGATGCCCTGCGAGAGGTTTCAACCAACAGCATGTTTACGCACAACGCAAAGGCACTGGGGAAGGAGATGAAGCATGAGGATGGAGTCCCGGGAGTAGTAGAAATTGTCACCGGTCACGCACTCGGAACCGAGCTTGCAGTAGGCGCTGGTGATGTGGCAATATAAAAACCATGCGCGGAAAAGTGTATGGCAGGCGCGGGTTCGCAACCATGCGTTCATTTCTTCTCTTTAAAATGGTCCATGCTGCCCAGAAGGCCTGTTACCCTGGCCATGACGTCCTGGACGCGCGCGGGGAAAAGCTTCATCGACGGGATAAGCTTTACGATGAAGGGAAGCTTCAAATAGGTCCATTCACTTTTAATTGATTTCAGCGTTCTCCGGGCGACTTCTTCCGGCTTGAGTATCGGCGAGAGCAGCGGCGCCTTGTAACCCGGGAACATGCCGGTATCGATCCCCGACGGGCACACGCACAGGGTCTTGATCCCCTTGCAGCCGTACTTGTTCAGTTCCATGCGCATGGTATCCACGTATCCCACGATCGCGTGCTTTGAGGCCACGTAGGCGCCCATACGCGGAACGCCGGTGAGCCCCATGGCCGAGGCAACAAACGCTATATGCCCTTCATTACGCTTCATCATGTCAGGCAGAATGAGCCGCGTCAGGTACGCGCCGCCGACATAATTCACCGTCATGGTCCGCTGGAGATCCTCGTATTTATATTCATGCGTAAACTTGCCGGACACGATGCCCGCGTTATTAATGAGAACATCGATCCGCCCGAAATCCTTCATCACCTTCTTCACCATTCCTTCGATATCTTTCTGTTTCGATATATCACAGGAATAGGCCTTCGCGTTTGCGCCTTTACCGGCGCACTCTTTCCTCGTTTCCTCCAGTCTCTTCATATTGACGTCGACAAGAGCGAGATTAGCCTTCTCATCAGCCATCATCAACGCCATCAGCCTCCCGATGCCGGTCGCGGCGCCGGTGAGCAGAACATTTTTATCGGTAAAAGACTTCATGGTATCCCCCTGTTTTATTGTTGTATTTTCGCGCCGTTCATGCAAGGATGATACAGTTATCCGTGAAGCAATGCGCGGACATTTCAACCAATAATCTGCTGTTCCTGAAGCATGGCATCAAATGCCTTTTCATGGTCAAGAACATTTAGGCTGGCACAGGATATGCGATACAAAAAATATAAAAAATCCGAACAGTTCTCGCGCAATATGATCAGGAATATTGGATTGTCCATCAATATTTTGGATGCTAATTCAAAATACGAAATTCGCTCAATTTACTATAAGGAGGCATCATGAGCCGGCACACCTGCCCTTCCTGGTTTTCCTTTACACTCGACAATGTCCTGAGAAAAAGATTTCACGATCCCTCTGCAATCCTTCGCGACTATATCAGGCCCGGGGATACCGTCATGGACATCGGCTGCGGTCCCGGTTATTTCACGATACCGATGGCGCTGATGGCGGGTGAAAAGGGCACGGTGATTGCCGTTGATCTGCAGAAGATCATGCTCGATAAAATGCTAAACCGGGCCCGCATGCTCGGACTCATTGACCGCATCAAACCGGTCCATTGCGGGTCCGGCGACATAATGGTGCGCGACAGGGTTGATTTCATCCTGACCTTCTGGATGGTACATGAGGTCCGCGATGCGGGTAGTTTTTTCAGGCAGATTACGGCAACCATGAAGAAAGGGTCGCGCTACCTTATGGTCGAGCCGAAAATTCATGTTACCCGGAAGAAGTATAGTGAAATCCTTGAAACGGCCGGTAAGGCCGGATTAAAACCGCAGGGTGAGCCGTCGGTATCATTAAGCCGGTCAATCCTATTTTCCATCTGACCGGCATGGACAGTCCCCTCCCATACCGCACCAGCGGCAGGGTGACCGGTATCCGGATTCTTCACCGGTATATTAAAAAACGGACCGGGATCAGCAGTTCAGGTCTGCCGTCACGGCACCGGAATGTCGTTGTCCCTCACGAAGGAATTTATGTGCGACCTGTAATCCTCAATCTCATTCATCATCTGTTCCAGTACCGTCTTCATTGACTCGCGGCTCTGCCCGATATAGGCCAGGGCCCGGGAGCGGCAGTTCCCGTCACGGTCCTCCAGTTTGGTCACATCTTCAGGATCGTCGTTGCCGGTTATGGCGCACACGATCCGGCAATCGGAGCTGCAACCGTCGAATATAACCTCGCCGCCGTCGGTAAGCCAGAATGGATAGGTGCGGCATATGAGCGGCCGTACCGCATAAATGCTGCAGCGTCCGTCATCCGCCTGGAAAAAGCAGGACCCGTCGCTCTTGTCTTTAAGCTGCAGGAGCCTTCCATCCTCCAGTGTCAGGTCGTAATAGTAGCTCTGTTGCTTGTGGATATAGATATATTCCCCTTTATCCTTTTCATTCAATTCCCGGTAGAGGGCGAATGAAACTATATCCTCACCCAGGAATTCAGCAATACGCCGGGCGTCCATCAGCGTTAAAAACTTTGCGTGTGACTCCCGGCAGCAATCCAATCCCTGTTTTGAACATTCGAGACAATAATTTGACATGCTTCTCCCCCCGTTTATATCTCCAGTGCGCGCAAGGACACGCGCACGCAGTATGGTTTTTCCCCTATTTGTGGTTTCAGGCAAAGAATGCGACAGGTTCGACGTGGTAAGATCGAATTATATCGTTGGTTACATTGGTCACAATCATCAGGCACTGAACTGCCCATTTGTAAATCTCCCTTTTTTTATCCCTCCTGCCGTTCAGGCAGCGGGAACAGGTGACGCATCTAACAGGTTATTGGACCCAAATGAATTATTGCGCCGGATTATAAATCTACTTAAATAAATGTCAAGCGGAAATGAGACATATTCCAGAAATATTCAATTCATTTATGTTATCGTCACTCCCCCTGTTTTGCACCGCTCCTTTATTAATGAAATTTTTCCCCGCCGCCGTAGACAACCGGGGAAAAATTTATTAACTATCCCAATCAAGAAAGTATTATACTATAAATCACCGTGAAAATCAATTTTTTTTACAATTCCAGACGTGGTTATTCCCCATGCCCTCTCCCGGCCGCGGTGAATAATTTATCCATGGTATAATTTTGTATTTGACCTATTGTATTACAATATGTCAAATAGAGCTATCAGCTTGGAGGTGGCCTCATGAAAGATGTATTTATAATAAGCGCCGCAAGAACCCCGGTTGGCAGGCAAAAAGGATATCTTCGTGAATACACGGCGCCTCAATTACTTGCGCTGATCCTTAATGAAGCAGTGGACCGCGCCGGCATCGAGGTGGGTCTTATAGACGATGTTATTGCCGGATGCGTGTACCAGATCGGCGAACAGGGATTCAACCTTGCCCGCATGGCCGTGCTTGAGTCAAAGCTCCCGTATACCATCGGCGGCATCAGCGTTAACCGCCAGTGCGGCAGCGGCCTTTCGGCGATCCAGCTCGCCTCCGCCATGATAGCTTCCGGCGAAATGGACACGATCATTGCCGCCGGCTGCGAGCTGATGTCCAAGTACGGCATCGCCTCCGACCTCAACTGCACACTTTCAAACGGCCAGAACGCCGGTCACCCCATCAGCAAGGGCTACCTGGATCGTTACGGCATACCAAACCAGATGGCGTCCGCTCAGGCCATAGCTAACAAGTGGAAAATCACAAAGGAAGAATGCCAGGATTTCGCCATTGCCAGCCATGAAAAGGCCCTCAGGGCCATCAATGAGGGATTCTTCAAAAAAGAGACGCTTCCCACCAGAGGTGTCGACAAGGACGGCAATGCCTTTCTCTGCGATGCGGATGAACCGGTCCGCTCGGGCGTAACCAGGGAAGGTCTTGACGCGCTCAAGGTCCTCCCCGGCACGGAGTGGATGACGGCAGGCCTGTCCAGCACCGTCACGGATGGCGCGTCCGCGGTGATGCTCATGTCCGGTGAAAAAGTCAGGGCACTGGGCATACAACCACTGGCGCGAGTCGTGGCCAATGCCGTGGTGGGATCAGACCCGGGACTCATGCTTACCGGCCCCATCACCGCGACGCCCAAGGTGCTCGCCAGAGCCGGGTTGAAAATGTCTGACATCGATATATTCGAGGTCAACGAAGCCTTCGCGCCGATACCTCTGGCGTGGGCAAAGGAACTCGATGCCGGCATGGACAGGCTTAACGTGAACGGCGGAGCCCTGGCCCTCGGCCATCCCGTGGGCAACAGCGGATGCCGCCTCACGGTCACGGCGATCCATGAGCTGATCCGGCGAAAAGCGAGGTACGCCCTGGTGACGCTCTGCACCGGAGGCGGACAGGCGCCAGCGACTATTTTTGAAAGGGTATAATACCAGCAAGACCTCACCCGCGCTCTGCGCACACTAAGCGACAGGATGTCGCGCATGCAGCAGCGTACACAGAAGTTCTGGCTTCTGCCTCCTTAATGAGGAGAGGGTTCCCGCAGGAATATGTTTTTCCTTCCCCCTCTCCATTTGATGGAGAGGGGGATCGAGGGGGTGAGGTTTTCAGAAGTATAACTACGGGAGGTCGCCCATGACGGAAGAGAAACGGGAATACGGAAGCTGTTTCGTTACCGTAAAGGAAAACTATGCGATCGTGACCTTCAACAGACCGGACAAACTGAACGCTTTCAGTCCCGACCTGTTCGAGGGACTTCAGAAAGCATACGCGGACGCGAAGAAAGACAAGGCGTTACGCGCCCTTATCTTTACCGGCGCCGGGGACCACTTTTCCGCCGGCGGTGATGTGGCCCTTGACATCGATCCGCTCAAGAACCTCAGCCTCAGGGAATTCAAGGAGTACTTCGACCCCCTGGTCGAGCTCTACATGGACCTCTACAACCTGGACAAGGTGACCATTGCCGCAGTCAAGGGTTTCGCCCTGGGCGCCGGATTCGAGATGACCCTGCTCTGCGACTTCCGCATAGCCGCCGATACCGCGCAACTGGGTGAATTTTTCGTGCGCATGGGCCTCGTCCCGGAGATCGGCATGTGCCTCCTTCCAAAAATAGTGGGCCCCGGCATGGCCCGGTACATGTGCTACACCGGCGAGCTCATAAACGCGCAGGAAGCATACCGCATCGGTCTGGTCGAGAAAGTCGTGCCTGTTGACCAGCTCCTGTTGGAATCGGAAAAGCTTGCCCGGAGGCTGGCGCGGGGGCCCGCTGCCGTCGGCATTATAAAAAAAGCCATGAACCAGATCGGCGGCCAGCCCCTCGAGCTTTCGACCGATATCGGCGTCCATTATCAATTCGCAGCATCCAGGACGAAAGACCACGCGGAAGCTGTTAAGTCCTTCCTGGAAAAACGGAAACCGTCCTTCGGCGGCAGCTGATTCATACTGCAATAAATCCTTGACTCAGGGGAAAAGACAGGTAATACTGTTAGTCGAATTGATGTGACCGATGGCGCCGGGGGGGGTCCGTCAGGTATATTTCATCCATGAATTTTTGAATCGGACGGGTTATAAATGCCTGGTTTGAAACGGACCTTGATGCTCCGGGAAAGGCCGGTTATGGCCACCTCCTTATCAGTGGCCGGTAGGGGTATTGCCGCGCGGCCCCGCGCCGCCGCCATAATGAATCTCACCCGCATCCTTATCGCCGCGGTATTGTTACTCTTATTCATCCCCCGGCCGCTTTTTCCTGCGCCCCTCACCATTGATGGCAATCTTGCCGGTGAAAAAATGGGCGCCCACCTTGACTATTTTGTTGATAATACCGGGAAAGCAAATATCAACTACATATCGTCTCGCGGGTTTCAGGACAAATTCCGCCCCCTGCCCGAAGAAGACTACAGCTTCGGGTATTCCGACGCGGCAATCTGGCTCCGTGCAGAAATAATCAATACTACCGGCACTGTTTCATCGTGGCTTCTTGAATGCGAATACCCGCTTCTTGATGATATCTGCCTGTATGTTCCGAAAGGGGATGGCTACAATTCCATTTGCACCGGAGACCGGAAGCCATTCATGTCAAGACCGGTTCAGTACCGCACTTTTGTATTCCCGATCGATTCAGTCCCCGGCCAGTCTATATATTATCTCCGCATTGCCAGCACTGGTTCTCTCAATATATCAATCATGGCATGGAGACAGTCATCTTTCCATGAAAAAAAAGATCGGGAAGCGACCTTCATCTGGATGTTTTACGGGATATTGATATCCCTTATTATCTACAATCTCTTCATATTTGTTTCCATCCGCGAGTCTAGCTATTTGTACCTTGCCCTGTTTACCATCAGCATCCTGATTCACTCGATGTCGTACAACGGTCTTTCGTATCAGCTTCTGTGGCCGGGTTGCCCGGAATGGGGCAATATCACCAACATGGTATTCAACAATATTTCCTGCCTGTTCGGCGTAATGTTTACCCGGGCTTTTCTGGACACACCGCTCAAAACGCCGCGCTATGACCGGCTGCTGCTTTCATTAATCGCGCTTATCGTTGCGTCCCTTGCCATATCACTATTCGTTCCATATCATTACGGGACGCAGCTAATGACCTTCCTCGCGGGCCTTGCCGCGCTTGTCGTGATTACCGGAGCGATCTACCTGCTTACCCGGGGATCGAGACCCGCACGGTTCTTCCTGATAGCCTGGCTCAGCTTTATCCTTGGTGTGCTCCTGGTCGTCTTACGCTCCTTTGGCCTTCTTCATGAGGGTTTCCTGAGCAACTGGAGCTACCAGGTCGGTTCATCACTGGTTGTCCTGCTCCTTTCCCTCGGCATAGCCGACAAGATCAATATCATACGCCGCGAGCGGGAACAGGCGCTCGAAGCGACGCGCGAGGCAGAAGAGAAATACCGGGCCCTCATAGAAACAACCGATACCGGATATGTCATTATCGACGACCGGGGAAGGGTCCTGGATGCCAATGCCGAATACGTTCGCCTGAGCGGCCATCCGGCCCTTGAGAACATCATTAACAAGAGCGTCACCGAGTGGACATCCACGGCCGACAGGGAAAAAAATGCTGTTGCCGTGGAATCGTGCATGCGCCAGGGCTTCATCAGGGACCTCGAGCTGGAATACATTCAGCCGGACGGCACGGTGATACCCGTAGAGGTCAATGCCACGGTAATCGAAACCAGGGAGGGAAGCCGGATACTCTCCATCTGCCGCGACATCACCTACCGGAAAACGGTGTTCGACAATCTGCAGGCGTCGCTCCGCGAAAAAGAGATCCTCCTCATGGAAATACACCACCGGGTCAAGAACAACCTGCAGATCATCAGCAGCCTCATTGCTCTGCAGGCGGGAAGCATAACGGACAGGGAAGCGCTTATGCTCTACGAGGATTTAAACAGCAGGGTCAGGGCGATGTCCCTCATACACGAGCGGCTGTACCAGTCAAGCGACTTCGCCCGGATAGATTTCGCCGAATACATTATGATCATAACCAACGACCTCCAGAGTACCTACCGGCTTTACTGCGCCAACTGCATCGTCGAATATGACATCGATCATATCGAGCTGGACATCGTCAAGGCCATTCCGTGCGGGCTGATGCTCAACGAAATAATATCGAACAGTTTCAAATATGCCTTCCCTCAGTCGTATACAGGGCAGGCAACGGTCCGGATATCATTTCATGAACGAGAAAATGATATTATAGAGCTCGTCGTCAGTGACAACGGCATCGGATTGCCGGCTTCGGTCGACCCGGAAAAGAAAAAAACCCTCGGGCTCTCCCTCATCTACCTCCTGGCCGACCAGATAAACGGCACGATAGGCATCGGCCGGGAAGGCGGTACGCAATACATCGTCACATTTAAAAAAACATGACACCCCCCGCCCTCCGTCGCCGCGCCGGGTCTTTCTCCCCGAGGTAGCCCCGGATGAGTATTACGATTGCCGCGGCCAGGCCTGCCAGGATGTTAATTGAATAGATAAAATACATCCGAGTCGGCTCCCTGTGCACGCGTCCTTCAACAATCGTGAAATCACGCTCAAATCCCGGGACCGGCCCCGGGTAGAGGAGAACAATGCTGTAGTAGACGGCGATAAGGACGGCCGGAACGATCAGGGCAAGGTAAGACTGGATCTCCCCGGGGGACATTACCGTTTTCCTTTTCTCTTCAGGCTCCCCGCGAACCATTTCTCTTCGCGGTTCTCCTTTGAGGAGTCACGGACTGACACGGTAAAACCCTGTTTCTCGATAATGCTGACTATTTCCTCTTCGCTGCGGTAATGCACCGGAAGTCGTTTGAGCCTGATCCACATCATCTCGATCATCCGGAGAAGCGTGCGCCGCCCTGAAGGGACGGTTCCCCTTATGAGAAGGATCCCTCGCTGCGACATCCTCTTTCCCGCGCGCCCAAGGAGCAGTCCCAGTTCTCCGTCGTTCAGGTAATGTATCATATCGATGATAATGACCGCGTCGGCCCTCCCGGGAAATTCAGGCAGGTCCGGGGCTTTCCCGGTCACCACCGTGCCGCGGCCGCCGATGGCCCATGAAGCTGTACGACGCCTCTTTTCTTCAGGTTCTATGCCAAAGAGACGCGCGCCGGGAAACAATTCCAGCAGCCACACGGCAGGAACCCCGTAACCTGTCCCGATATCAACGATCGTTTTCGGCGCTTTCAGCAGCCGGTGCAGTTCGGAAAACATGGGGTCGGTCTTCATCTTGTAACGCGCGAACAGCCTCGGGTAGGGCTCCATGTTCCGGTAACGGCGTTCCACGCGCGCCCGGTGTTCCTTCGAAGCGGCCTCGAAGGCCGTATCGGGAACCTCCCCCGGGACAAACACCCGCCGCAGGAGGGGCGGAACAATAAGGACGGTACCGGTGAAGGAATAACCGATCCCCAGCAGCAGCGTAATGCCGGCATTTCTCAGGAGCGAGTGTTCCGCTATGCTGAGGACGCCGAAACCGATCATGGTGGAAGCCGCGGAGAGAGAAACAGTCAGCCGTATCAGCCCCACGTATGGATGGGTTTCATCCATGTACCGCTGGTGGGCCCTTACCAGGTAAAGGGCGTAATCAGTTCCCATCCCGATGACGATGACCGCGACAATGATTGCCGGGATTCCGGGCTGCTGGCCCAGGAGTTTCATGGTGCCAAGCGTACAGACGAGAGAGAACAGGGTCGGAGCCAGGGAGATCAGGGTCAGCCTCAGGTCAAGGAGATAGAGAAAAGCCACCGCCGCCGTTATAGCTCCGACAATCAGGGCCATTTTCATGAAGCTGGACAATATAAGCGAACCAAGGCGTTCCGCGAAAAAAGACGGGTCAAAGAGCCGGGACCGGCCGGCGGAGGATATACTCGAATAAAACCCTTCAGCCTTGTACGAAGGTCCCGCCTTGAGGACTGAAAACTGCGCCCAGGTATTCCCGCCCTTTATGGGATTGATTCCCAGTACACTGAAATACTTTTCCGGAATGCTCCGGGGCTTGAAATCGCGGCGTCCAACGGTCTTGAAAAATGATTCAAAGGCATCGGGGGCAAAACCTGTTTCCCGGGATGCTTCCCGTATCGTTTTTTTCAAAGCCGCCACGCGGGCCTGCGTCCAGAAGGCCTTCCACGCGGCAAGGTTTTCCGTCATGCGTTTTTTTCCCGGAAATATCATGGAGGGGACAAAGGCCGCCGAGAGCGCGCCTGATGCAATTTCCCGATTGAGTTTATCCGCGGTGTGATCACCCGTCCGCTGGAGCTCATCTACGCTCCCGGCCTCGGTCATAAGGTAGAGGTTGGACAGGACATTCCCCCAGGTCTTCGTAACCAGGGCCTCGGCCTTCAGCGTGCTCCTGCTGACCGTGTTCATGGAGGCCAAGTCAACCTTGAAATCGGGCCGCGCAAAAATCAGCATGAAAGCGCAGAAGACCAGCGCCGCGAATACCTTGTAGAGTGAGCGTGAACTCATTATCAGGTCGATGAAACTCTGGAGCGGGACGAAACCCTTCCTCCCTGCCGGCGGCATTACCGGGAATATAATGGGAAATAGAGTATGAACAAATATATAGGTGAACATGACGCCCATGGCGGCAAATACGCCTATCTGGGCAAGGGCTGAAAATCCGCTGATGAATAAAAAGGCGAAACTGATCGCGGTTGTCAGCATCGACAGGAGACCCAGGCCCCATACCTCTTTTGTCGCCTCCATTCCCCTTGTTTCATATGGCCGGTCAAGGAACAGAAGGTATGCTATGCCGTAATCGACGGTAAAAGATATGATCGTGCCGCCGAACCCTATGGCCAGTATGGATATCTCGCTTGAAAAAAGGGAATACACGAAACTCGCGGCGATGGTTCCCAGTACAGCCGGGACCAGGGCAAGTACTCCTATGAAAGGCCGGGGAAATCCCACGAGGAGAAGTATGATGATACCGATGGTGGCGAAAACAACCGCTTTTTGCGTGTCTCTTCTGGCCGTGTCCTCGTTGTCAAGGGCGGCGCGAAATGCTCCTACCGGTGTAAGGGTAAAGCGTGTTCCCTGCGGCCTGTATGCTTTGTCCAGGTCAGCGGCGCAGTCGCGGATCAGGGCGTCAATCTTTCTGGCCACCGCCGTATCCGTGGCCGACCCTTTCGGCTCCGCTGTAATTAACAGGTGGCTGCCGTCGGAAGAAATCAGGTGACCCTGTACTATCTGGACGTTGCGGGACGGCGCCAGGTGCGCCATCCGTGCCAGCACCAGGTTTTTAAAGCCCAGGGGATCGGCTGCCATCATGTTCGCCTGGCCGATACCCTCGAGGTTGAGGAGCTGCGCATAGTTATCGGCCAGGGTTTCCCGCACCTTCGCCGGATCGAGGAGAGGCTTGATTTTCCGGTCAAGCTCCTGAGAGGTGAACAGCACCGGCAGGTTTTCCATGATATACGATATGAGCTCGGGAAAAATGGACTGGTATTCTTCCATGCCGACGCTTTTAAAAAGACCGCTCCCGGCGAATTTCTCTTCAATAACACGTGCACCCCCGATGAGGGTGTCAGTGTTGCTTCTGTTGCTGCTCAGATCGATGACGACCCGGTCTTTCACCGGATGGTGCATCATCACGTACTCGGCGTCAGCGATAACCGGGTCACTGATCGGCAGCGATTTTGTGATATCCATGTCTACGACAAGGCGGTTTTTGCTCACATAGGACATGGCCGCGGCCGTGAGGATAATCAGGATAACATAGGGCCACCTGATGCTTTTTCGTATCATGTATCACATCCTACTGGCAGAAATCATCGTTCATGTCGCTGAAATCATCATCCTTATCAAAATCATCTTCGATGTCTACATCATCCTCGTCATCATCCGCTTCTTCGTCTTCGTAATCCGAATCGTCATCAACGCAGCCGTCGTTTTCGGGTTTGACATTCTGGCATATCCCGAGGCACCGGGAGAGTTCCTTAACGCAGCGTTCCTCGCAGCCGGTATTGTCTGCAGCCATGGTCATGCAGCGGTTTGTGCACTGGGTTTTTTGATCCTGGCATTTTTTCTGGCAGTCAGGCGTCTGGCTGTAAATGACACCGTATCCCAGTATAATGACTGCGCAGGTAAGCACGAAAACGATTTTTTTCATGTAAAAAAACCTCCGGGTAGCGGCCATCGGGACAGATGTACACCCATGGACCTCTGAGACACAAAAGATTTTAAAACCTGTAATTTTTCAACAATAATTTACACAACTATAATCCATCAGCCCGGGCTGAAGAAACACGCAGCCGGCGTTATAACTATCACCAGTGAATAGAAGGCCCCGGAAATCCCGCGGATTGATCTGAATTAATCGATGCGGCGGGTCAGCGGGAGGGGGATAGGCGTTTCCAATTAATTCTTATCCAGGACCAGGTTGGACTGGATGACCCCGCGGGTCTTATCCATCAGTTTATCCATGGTTTCCGGGCTGTACCCGTGCGTGTCAATCGGATCGCCGACGACCACCGTGATACGGCCGGGAGTGAATACAACACTCCCCTTGGGCAGGACATGCATGCTTCCGTTCACGGTTATGGGCAGGATGGGATAGCTCCGCTCAAGGGCGACAACGAATCCGCCCTTTTTAAAAGCACGCAGTTCCCCGTTAGCGGAGCGGGTGCCCTCCGCGAAGAACATGACGCTTACACCGGCGGGAAGACGGTCAAGGCCCTTCCGTATACTCTCCCGGGCACTCTCGGGGTTGCTGCGATCAATGAAGATGTTCCGCGACGCGTACAGGGCGTGGCCGAACAGGGGTATTTTCAACGCCTCTTTCTTGATGGTCCACCGGTACTGGATACCGAGGGACGTGACGATGGCAAGGATGTCAAAGACTGACTGATGGTTAGATATAATGACATATGATTGCCCTTTCACGATCCTGTCTGCACCCCTGATTTCAACACGGGCGCCGGTTATCAGGAGCATGACCCGCGCCCAGACCTTTGACATCGAAAAGGCCAGGTTTCCCGTGGAATTCAGCAGAGACGCCAGGACAATCGGGATAAAAAGGATCAGCGTCATGGTGATCGCCCAGAGGTAGATCCAGAATATCTTTATGCAGCGCACGATAAAGCCCATCATTCCCTCCCCCTGCTTCTATTGCCTGGCTTTCCTGTATTCCTCTTCTTTTTCTAGCCTCTCCTGCTCCAGCTGCCGCATCCGGCAGAAATGATCCCACTCATTTTCATCGATAATCTTCCAGCTCCCCTTCCCCCGCTCCTGCACGACGTGATTCCATTTCAGTTTACGGACCACCGCCGGCATTCCAAGAACAACCCAGAGAATAAAAAAGAGCGCCACTGCCGACAGGATAAAAACGTTCCGGGCAAGTCCTCCGCCCAGGTCCATCTTCATGCCGATCACCAGGAGACCGTACAACAGCGCGAACAGCAGGGCGATCCCCATGAGAGCAAGGAAAAAATTGGGTATCCACGCGGGACAGAGCAGGAATTTTGAAGAACTGAAGCCCGTGGCATGATCGCGCACGGCATTCATGTCATAGGAGAATTTTCTGGCATCACCCGACGGATCGGGCACCATGGGCAGGCTTTTAAAATTATAAGTCCGTTTCATGGAACAGGCTCCTCCTGCAGATGAGTTTTAAACATTAATAAATCCCGCTTAAATCTGTCCAATACTTTTTACAGGGACGCATCATTCAGCGAGCAGGCTGGTCGTGAATCAAAGAAGTGCGGCAGCATGGTTCTTCAGCGGCCATACCATGCCTCATATCCCCGCATCACCCTGATCAATCTGCGAATCGATGAGGGATATAATCTCGCGTATCTGCACCGGCTTCACAAAAAACCCAATAGGATTGAGCATTTTTGCCCGTTCCTCAACGGTTTTATCCAGGTAGCCTGTCATGAAAATAATCGGAATCTCGGAATTCATCCGGATTTGTTTCGCGGCTTCAATCCCGTCAATCTTACCGGCCAGCCTGATATCCATAAGAATGATATCCGGGGATTCCTGCAGCGCTATCGAGACCGCCTCTTCTCCGGTCGATACCCGCTTGCACACTTCATAATTTACCTGCTTCAATTCCATTTCCAGACACATGGCTATGAAAATTTCGTCTTCCACCAGAAGAATCCGAATGGGCCGTGTCATTTCACACTCTCTCCGTATAAAGCGTATCGGTAAACTCTATGGTGCATGCGACTCCATGTTCCCCGGCAAATGTTATGCGTCCCCGCAGTTGCTGTTCAGCCAGAGCGATTATAGACTGCAAGCCCAGGGTATCCTGTTCCCTGAAATCAAACTGGTCCGGAACTCCGACACCGTTATCCGACACATGTAATTCCAGATTGTTCGAGCCATTTCGGAACAATCGTATCGTTATCTCTCCCTGACCCTCGCCCGGAAAGGCATACTTCAGCGCATTGGAAAGAAGTTCATTCATGATCAATCCGCAGGGGATCGCCGTGTCCAGCAGCACCCTGACAGGCTCAACATCCAGTTTCAGTGAGACCCGCCGCGGCATGAATTCATAACTCTTCATGACCAGATTCGCCAGGTCCTCAATGTACTCCCGCATGTTTATCCGCGAAAGATCCTGGGATTGATATAATTTTTCATGGACTAACGACATCGCATAGATCCTGTTCTCAGTATCTTTTACCAGCTTCTGAAGCTGATCATTGGCCGGACTTTTTGCCGCTTGAAGAAAAAGCATGGAACGAATAACCTGCATCGTATTTTT
>CAZZHU010000009.1:0-27650 GCA_964654045.1 uncultured Leptospirales bacterium | reverse complement strand
TTTAGTCCTGTGGTACAGCTCGCGCAGCAGCGTCTCCTTCTCTTCGAGTGAAGTTTCAAGCCGTTTTTCCGCCTCCTTGCGTTCGGCGATTTCCTCTTGAAGAGACCGATGGTAGGTGCCCATCTTCTCCATGAAATCATTGAAGTAATCCGATAATCTTCCGAACTCATCCTCCGAGACTTTGGACATCCGCATGGAATATTCCCCGCCGCTGCTGGTGCGAAAGCTACTAATCAATGCATTGAGGTTTTTCACGATATATGATGAGTACATGAATGTGAGTAAAAACAGGAAGCAGAGGGAGGAACCTATAATGGCCATAATGATTGTGCGGATAGTGCTGAGAGGCTCATAGAATTCTTCCACATAGCTTGATGAGGCAACAAGCCAATCAAATTCAGGGATGTAATTGAAGATTACCAGCTTTTCCCTGTATTTCTTTTCATTAGGGTTACGCCACGTGTATATGATCTTGCCGTTCCTCTTCCTGATCATGTCCTTGACGAATTCATTTCCCTTGGAATCCTTCACATTGTATACATTTCCCTTCAGCACGGGATGTATAATAACATTCCCCCTGGAATCAAGAATGTAAGGATACTCGGTTTTCCCGAAGCGGATCGAAAGGATGCTTTTACGGAAGAAATCAATATTGATGAGCTGGGTGAACTCTTCCCGGTACGATGATGCCGAGATTATCCAGTCCCAGGGTTTGAAATAGGTCATGTAAAGCGCTTTCGGTTTGGTCTTGAGTTCCCCGGGATTTTTCCAATCGTATTCGATATAGCCGTCTTTCTTTCTCAGCTGTTCCTGTATAAAGCCGTACTTCGTGAGATCCGCTCCCCGCAGCTCTGCTACCGGATGCACCCTTATGATCCCCCTGCTGTCAAGGCAATAGATATAGCCTGTTTCGCCGATCCGCTGGCTCATCAATATCAATATGGCGCGCTGCATCGCCTCCTGTTCGCTTAACACGCCCTTTCGATACTGCAGGTATAATGCTTCCACAATATTTTTATTCTTTTCCGCAACGGCCCGTAGATAATTCTTTATGGACGCGTCCGCGGTGGTCTTTACCATGCTGAGAATAGTCTTCGTGGTATTGTTCAACTCGCTTTCAATGTTTTTCTCAATTGTTTTCTTCATGATCGGATAGATGATCAAGCCGCTTACCAGGAAAAACAGGACAAAGGCGGCAAGATATCCGATCATTAATTTTGATCTTATTCCGAGGTTGCCGATGTACTTCAAAATATCATGCATTATCATGACGGTGACTCTTCATAAGCATCTGCATACAATTGAAAAGCACTATGAATAGGCAGATTGTCCTGTTCTTAACCCGTCGGGCTTTCCCGGATCGGATAATGGACTCCTGGCTGACTGATGGCACAGGCGGTTGAAAAGAAAGGTATGACCGGGATGGAGGCTTTCACGCGCACCGTGGATATTTCCGGGAACTGCCCATCGCAGACGTGTTCCCGTTCTGATAACAATCGCATAAACAGCAGTATTATTGTACATACCAACTTCCATTAATAAAATATGGCCCTTCCAACTAAAAGAGCCTACCTGTACAATCAGCTACTATATATTTATGCTCGCCAACAGACGCTATAACCCACCTGTGCCCGCTTATTCGTCACAGTGATAATATAGTATCGATAGTATCTTTTGTCAAACGTTATTGATTTTATCGGGCAGCTTTCAATTCGGAGGAATGGCAATAATCTGAAGTAACGGGATGCAGATATATCAACACGGACACCTTTTCACGGTTCGATCCTGCCGCAACCGGCATGGAGTGCGCGCCAAAACAGAAACCCCGGCGATGCCGGGGTTTCTGTTTTGAGCCAGCAGCCAGAGTCGAACTGGCGACCCCGTCATTACGAGTGACGTGCTCTACCGACTGAGCTATGCTGGCCTGTTAAATTCGTTGTTTAAATTGCGTATGATTGTCAAAACTGTCAAGTTTTTATGATGTTTAAGAATATTTTTTTCATTTCCGGATGATATGCCGGCGATCAGCCTGTAATCCCGTAAACCTGTATCTTTTTTTTCTTCCCCTTGACTTCTATTTTTCCAATAGGCTTCATCTCGACACCCATTCCCTTGATCCGGGTATACACGTCGCTGCTGATGATGATATTGCACTGGTAGTCCTTGGTCTTTCCCTCCAGCCGCGACGCCAGGTTCACCGTGTCGCCTATGGCGGTATAGTCGTTCTTGGATTCGCTTCCGATGTTTCCCACGACAGCGGCGCCGGTGTGGATGCCGATCCCGATTCTCAGCCCTTCACGGACGAGGCCTTTCCCGCGAAGTTTCTCATTGACATCGTTCATCCGCCCCTGCATGTCAAGGGCGCACCGGACCGCCTTGCCCGCGTGGTTGTCCACGTCATTGGGAGCGTTCCAGAAAGCCATGATGCCGTCGCCGATAAACTTGTCCACGCACCCCTCGAACGCGAGGATGATGCCGCACATCGCGGGGAGATAAATATTCAGGATCTCCACAACGTCCTCCGGCCTGTCCATCTTTTCGGAGAGCGTGGTGAAATTGCGAATGTCTGAAAAAAGCACGGTGATCTCCCGCCGCTGTCCCTTCAGGATGCCGGTATTGCCTGAGCGCACGACGCGCTCCACGACCCGGGGATCGAGATAACTCCGCAGCACTCCCTGGAGAAGCGTCCTGTCCCTGCCGATTATGTAGTGTTCGAAAAGATACCCGGAGCCGAATGCGACGGGAAGGGCCAGGACCGGCAGCGACACCGCTACTTCATACCTGCAGAAAGCGAAGAGGATAAAGGCAATGGCAAGGAACGCGGCCTCCGCCGCGGCGATGACGGCTACGCCCCTGCCCGGGTTCAGCCTCGTCAGCATGACGCCGCCCATGGTGAAGAGCAGGCAGAGCGCCAGGGCGGTGAAGGTCCCGCTCCGCCGGATATAGCGCCCGCGCAGCATGGTGTCGAGGATGCCGGCGATGATCTCAACGCCGTACATGGCGCGGCTTGGTCCCGCCGCTGATGACACGTACGGTGTATTATGGATATCCATCAGCATCCGGTCCCACACGCCGACGAGAACGACCCGGTCCCTGAAGTGCCCCGCAAGAAAACCGGGATCGTTTTTCCGCCTGTTCACATCTATCATGGACACTTCGGGAAAGGTGCCCGGGGGGCCCGCGTAGTTTATGATGAGGGAATCATCCTCCAGGGGAATCGCATGAGCCCCCGCTGACAGGTGACCGCCCTTGAGGCTAATCCCGTTCGCTGCCATGCCGTGATACAGCATGAATAGTTTCAGGGAAAAGCTTTCCCGGTTTCCATTCCCTTCATCGGCCAGGGTTGCCCGACGGATAATACCGTCATCGTCTTCGGTCAGCTCTACAAAGCCGAAGTTTATCCCGGTGGTCTTCTCCGCGATGGAGAGGATCTTTATCTTGTCACCCGGCGGCATGTCTCCGCCCAGGCCGAGCTGTTCCTCGAGGTGCCGGGCAATATATATGGGTATATCGCCGGTATCGGACGAATACGGAAGGACCATGTTTTTTGTTTTCAATATTTCTTCTTTCAGGCGCTCCGTGCGCGTCCTGTACGGCGCCGTCTCCGCCTGGGCCAGGTGAAGCACGTCAAAGCCGATCGCACGGGGGCCGGCGGAGGCGATTGCCCGGATCGTTTCCGCGAACTCCCTGTCCCAGAAGATTACCGGGGCCCGGTACGCCTCCAGTGTTTTTTTATCTATTCCGACGATAGTTATCGGTGTATTGATCGGACTGGGATGGATAATAGAGTCCCTGAAGTGAAAAAAGCTGTCGAAGATCTTGTTCTCGAGATAAGGATACATGGCCGTGCTGCTGAAAAGCACCATAACGGCAAAGGAGGCGGCCAGCACGCCGGCCCTGCCCGCAATCTGTATTTTATTTTTTTCCATGACTTCCCGGCAACGCTATTCCATTATTTTTTTCAGCAGGATGACGCGCTCCTTCAGGCCGCTGTTTCCTCTGTCGATGGCCAGGGCCTTTTCATATGAGGACAGTGCATCGGCCAGCCGTCCATGGGCCTCGTACAGTTTCCCCAGGAGGATATGATGCTCCGGGGCGCTGTCGGGCATCATTGTTCTGATGGACGATTCATCCTGCCGGAGCGACTCCAGCTCAGTGCTGTTAAAGATCGACAGCGTGCCGCTCCCGCTCGACAGGACATTCCCCTGTTCCGTCAGTGCTTCGATTGTTACATCATAAGCCTTTCCTTCGGACAGCATCGGCGAACTTCCCGGGTACTCGCAGCTGTTTTTCACCACCGTGGCGTTCCAGAGGGTTTCGCTGCCGCTCTTTACGACAACCCGGTATGAAGCCCTTCCCGCCACCGGCGACCAGAAGATTTGCGGCTTCTGCGGTATAAGCCTTTCACTGTACACTTCTATAACGGGCTGCTGTTTACGGCCCCGCACGACGTATACGCCGCGCCGCTCGCTTTTCTTCCTGGACCTGAGGATGAGGGTCCCCTTCCGCTCTCCTGTTAGCATCTCCGGGAGTTTTTTTTCATTTTTTCTTAATACATCAAGGGCCGCGGCACAGGCCTTCCTGTCAACGACGTATGTTCTAAACGCTTTCCCCTTCTTGAACACGATTCCGGACCTGCGTATGATAAAAACCGCGATGCCCCGTATTTCATGGCCTTTGCTTCCGCACAGGGATATTCTTGCCTTTGAACCTTTCGATAGCTGCACCGCATCGCCCGGATAGAGAAGGTCCATCCCCGAAATCATGATGGTGTCCTTATCCCGGCTGATATATCCCTTACCCTGGATCCCGGCGACAAAACCGGCCGGCGACGCCGCTTCTCCGCCCAGCGCAACGGGCGCATCGAGGATGACGGCCAGGATAATTGCCGCGACTATTGGAAAAAACCCGCATCGAGCTTTCATGGTTACACTCCTTGCAAACTATGACTCGTTTCAATTTCAAACGGCGACCAGAACAGTCAACCGGTCAATACTGTTACCTGCCGTACAGGACAAAGGCGCTCCAGAAATAAGGATCGCCGTACTCCCGTGATTTAATGAACTCGCGCTTGGTTTCTGAAATCGCCCTGCCGAAGGGCATCTTCATGCGCACCGCCCTGCGGTACACGCCCACCATGAAATTCTTGGTGGGCTCGTCCGCCACTTCCCACAGGGTGACGCCGACCCGGTTCGCGCCGGCCTCCTGGAACGCCCGGGCCAGGCCGACAATGCCGTCGCCCTGTACAATCTTCCCGAGCCCGGTCTCACAGGCTGAAAGGTTCACGATGTCCGCCTGCAGCTTCATCAGCGCCACCTCGGGCACCGACAGGTACCCGTCTTCAGAGGACGTGACGGTACCCGACACCTCGGACATGACAACGGCCGAATATGACGGCATGTCCGCGTCATAATATCCGTGGCAGGCGAAATGCACCGATTTATAACGCATGAGTTCGTTCCCCCTCGAAAGCTCCTTGATTTTCGATTCGGACACGGCCGTTCCTTTTATCACGCGTGTTTCTTTCCTGTTGTAGATGTACCTGGCGATTTCGTTCACCTCGTCGAGGGTGCCCGGAATATTCTCCCACTGCAATCCCAGGTTCCGGTAGTAGAGCGGTCTCCCCCGGCTTCCCTCTTCGGCGCAATATTCCTTGGATTGCACTGTCACTTCCCTGCTCTGCGCGGACTTCTTCCTGCCGCGCTTTACCCCGCTGCCGGACGAATACACCGCACCGCCGAAAGCGATAAACGGCTTCCGCCCGGAGCCGAACCGCCGGTTCTGCACCAGCAGCATGACGGAAACCGAGGGGCTCAGGGTAACCGAGAAGGTTTCACACAGGTAGGGACTGGCAGAGTCCTTCCTGAGCGCGTCAAAGGGAAGGAACGCCAGCGAGCCGTCGGGTATGACGATAATGTTCTTTATACCCGCCAGCTCCGCGACAACCGGGGCGATCAGCTTTCCATATAGTTTAATGCCAAGGGCATCACGCTCGCCGCTCCTCTTCTGGTCGATGACCGCATCCCGGTACTTCATGACAGTCTCCCGGTAGTCGAACTCCCTGTCCAGCGGCACCAGCTTCTGGCCCCGTGCCGTTATGACAAGGCAGTAGGATTGCCTGTGTGCCCAGTCGTCAGAATCCCTGTCTTTCTCCTCCCATATGATATACTCGAGAATGGCCGAATCGGGCCCGCAGATATTCCTCGCCTCCTCAATCGTGGCCAGGTGGGGCTTTCTCAGCCGCCGGTACTTCCCGTTCTCCATCAGCTTCGCGTCCAGTTCGCTGAAGGCCTTTTCCTTCTTTTCAAGCTCCATGGAGATACGCACGATGGCGGCGCTGTCCTGGTCCGCGGCCCGTTTCTGGATCTCCGCGCTCCTCCGCGACGCGAGGGATTCTATGTCGTCGTTCAGGGCGATTAGCCGTTCGCGGTCAGCTTTCCGTATTCCCTCCACGGACAGCGCCGTTGCCAGTGACATCCTGTCGAGAAATCCCCGGGCCCTCATCGCTTCCGCCGTGTTGAAAACCGCTTCAATATCATTCATCACCGCGCTGGACTTCAGGGAAAAGTAGTAACTGTTGATGTAGCGGCGCATGAATTCCACCTTGTCGGCGCCCGCCTCCACCCTCGCCTTTTCTATCTCGCGGATGGATTCTTCAAAATACGGCCTCGCCTTCAGCGCGTCACCCGCGTTCAGGTGCATGACACCGAGGATGTTCGTGGCGTTTATTGTCTGCGGGTGCAGGGATTTTTTCCGGTACTGCGCGAGTGCCTTTTCCGCGAACTCCCGGCCTTTCCCGAAATCATTTATGGTATAATGGACCCGTGCGGTCTGGAGCAGGACATTGGATACATTGGGATGTCCTTCCCCCAGGGCGCCGGCGAATATGGCGCGCGCCCGGTCAAAATTCATGAGAGCCCGGTCCCATTCGCCCTTCTTCGCGAAGACCATTCCTATCCCGAAATAGCTGTGGCCGGTCTCAGGATGGTTGTCTCCCAGGACCGCCCGGTGGATGGCAAGCGTCCGTTCATAATAGGCGATCGCCCGGTCATACTTGCCGGTCGACATGTAACAGTTCCCGAGGCCATGCAGTGAAGCCGCCGTGTTGATATGGTTCTCGCCGAATATCCCCTGGTAAATCTCAATGGCCTTTTCAAAGCATGGTATTGCCTTCTCGTATTCTCCCATGGTATTATAGATATTGCCGAGGCCGTGGTACGAGACACCGACGTGGGGATGTTTTTCACCGTACGCGCTGGTATATATCCGGCGGGCCCGCTCGTAATAGGTGACCGCGTTTCCGAACTCGCCCCTGTTTTCATAGGCAAAGGCCATCGCGTAATAGGCAGTGCCGACGTATGGATGGTCGCCGCCATAGGCTTTCAGGTAAATGTCCAGGGCTTTGCGATACCGTTCGAGGGCCGAATCAAAATTTCCCTTATGCTTCGCTATCTCTCCAAGTGCATAATAAAATGACGCGATATATGCATGGTCCGGACCGAATACTTTCAGGCTCCCGGCAAGGGCCTTGTTTATATAATCCTCCGCCCTTCCATACTCCCCTTTATACTGGTAGGCAATACCGGTATCATAATACACCATGGGGAGAAACTGCCGGTTTTTATCACTGTCTTTCCCGTAAATATCGAGAGCTTTTGAAAACAGCTCTATGGCATTGTCATACTGCCCCTTGAATTGATAGCACTGTCCCAGCCCATGGTACGTGGAGGCTATCCTGGCATCATCTTCGCCGGCGACCGTGCGGAATATATTCAATGCCGTTTTATATGCGCCGATCGCCCGGTCGTACTCGCCCTGGTGATAGCATGAAACGCCGAGGCTGTTATAGCGATGCGCGGTCTGGGTGCTGTTTTCGCCAAATATCCCGGTGGAAATATCGATTGACGCCTGGAATTCCTTCCGGGCCGTCCTAAAATCATTCTTGTTGTACGCATCGGTGCCGGCCCGGTCATGCTGGAGGAGTTCACCGTATCTCTGTTTCGGGAAGATGCCGCCCGCGGCATCACGGCCGGCTTCGCCCAGCGGCACGCCGACACGGCTATCCGTCCCGGGATACGTGAAGGTCACGGGGGCCATGATCAGCAGCATCAGCGTCATGGCGCATCTTCGCGCGCGGGTAGATAAACCTGTCTTCATCATATATACATATAACAATTGATTCAGATTGCAGTCAAATGCATTTCAGCCCGATTCAGCCGCGAGAGTGAAAAATTAGAGCATCGTAATTTCTCAATAGACACTGAATTCATTTATGGTTACTATTCTGTTGAACATAATTTCAATTCATCTAACTGCATCATCCGTCATCACTATTGCGTATCGTTCCGGCGGCGTCCAGAATATGCTGTATCTCCCTGACATTGACCGGCTTTTCAAGGTATGCCAGGGGCCCGGTTTTTATCGCGCGATCCTTGATCTCCTGGTTCGAATAGCCCGTCATGTATATGACCGGGATACGCACCCGGTCATATATTTTCTCAATTGCTTCAATGCCGTCCATGTCGCCGATGAGGTTGATATCCATCAGTATCACCGAAGGGTTTTCGCTGAAGGCCCTCTGTATCGCCTCTTCGCCGGTTACGATCGGATCGCTGACATCGTAACCGAGACGCACCAGGTCTTTTCTCATGCTCATGGCGGTTATGACCTCGTCTTCGACCAGCAGCATTTTTATCTTCATGCTTTAAATTCGCCTTCGATAGAGTTTGGTGCGAACAGTTATATTACAGCCGAATCCATTCCCATTAAAAAACCGCACGTCTCCGCCGAGTTGCATTCTTGAGAGATTTTTGATTATACTCATCCCCAGGGTCGGCGAGTCGGCCGGATTAAAGCCGCGGGGAAGGCCGATGCCGTTGTCCCTGTATTCAAAGATAATCCCTTCATTGTCAGGATGCATTTCAATCCATATCTCTCCGGTGCGCTTGTCCGGGAAGGCGTGCTTGATGGAATTGGATATGAGTTCATTCAGCACAAGTCCCAGGGGCATTGCCGTATCGATGGATATCGGAATCGCGTCAACGGACTGATGGATTGTTACCTGGCCGGGTAATAATTCATTATTCTTCAGCAGAAGATCAGCAACACCGCCCGCATACTCGTTCAAATTAAGGTTGGACAGGTCCTTTGAATCATACAGTTTCTGATGGACCAGCGCCATGGTCCGGATCTTGTTCTGTATATCATTATATACGTCCTGCATCACCGGGTCCTTGATCTCGGCGGCCTTGAGGTTAAGCATGCTGCATATGACCTGCATGTTGTTTTTCGTCCGGTGGTACAGTTCCCTGAGGATCACGTCCTTTTCAGCCAGGGAATTGCGGAGCGAATCCTCCGCATCCTTCCGCTCGATGAGACGCAGCATACCCTCCATCAAAAGGGTCAACTGCCGCACATCGGCCTCATCATAATCCTCCGCCTTGTTGCCGACACCCACGATCATCGTGATCTGTGGCCCGGCCATGATCGGGACGTTCATGTGCCGTTTTAACGTAATATGCCCGGCCGGGTATCCCTTCTTCCAGGGATTGGCAGCTTCATAATCATTGGTGATAATGGGCCTGCGCTGCCGCACGGCTTCAGCCCACAGGCCGGCGTTTCCGACCGGAAACCGGAGAGTTTTCTCTCCGGTGCGGCACTCGGGCATTACACCGCGTGACCATGCCAGCACTTCCATTTCCGTCTCATCGTCATTCATCCGCCCCAGGTATCCGATTTCGCTTTTCGTGAGCCTGACCGCCTCTTCAAAAACGTATTTCATGATTTCCTCGATGGGGGCCTCGGTCATCTGGTTGATCCTCAACAGCGTGTCCAGTCTCAGGTTGTTGAGCCTCAGGGCATCCTCGGCCCGGATGCGGTCGGTCACATCGGACAGCGTTTCCACAGCGCCGATAACCGCGCCGTCAGGGCTGCAGATCGGCGCAGCGGTGAAATAGAGCCATGTTCCGCCGCGCATGGAGGGGAAAAAGTCAATAGCTTCAAAAGCGTCCCTGATCAGTTTGGAGCGATTGTACCTGCCGACATACCACTGCTCTATACTGTCCGTATGACCATCCACCAGGAGGTCGGCCATGCATGGACGTTCATAAGGGTAGAAGGCCTGCCACTGCCGGTTCGTGCCTATGATATCCTCCGACCTGATGCCGCTGTATTGCTCGAGGGCGCGGTTCCAGTGAGTAACGCGGTGGTTCCTGTCGATGACAAATTGGGGGATGGGAGATCCATCGATAATCTCCTTCATATTTCTGCCGCTGGAGCGCACTGCCTCTTCCGCCAGCTTTCTATCGGTTATATCCTGGATGACCCCGACAACCTTCCACGGATCGCCATGTTCATCCCGGTGTAATTCGGCGATAGACGTAATGATCCTTTGCCTGGATGAATTCCGGGGGATGATTTCAAATTCCAGGTTATATACACTGCCTGATTCAATCAGGTCAACCAGTGCCTGATGGACCCGTTCCCGTTCCGGAATGCATTGTTCAACTTCGTCAGTTGAAAAAGCGGGCTGTCCGGTGTCGAATCCATATATCCTCTTTGCTTCATCAGATCCCCAGAACTGCGCTGTCTGAATGTAATATTCCCAGTTGCCGACGTGCGCAATCTCCTGGGCCTTTTGCAGACGGGATTCATTGATCTTCAAGGCCCTTTCCGCTTTTTGCAGCTCCTGATTGGAGTCGACCAGGTTCCTGTTGGCAATCTCAAGATTTTTGTTTGCCACGGCGAGCTCTTCATTTATTTTTTTGAGCTTATCCTCGGCCTGCCTGCGCAGGGTCACATCCCTGAATATCCCTTCAACGCCGGCAACGTTGCCCGCGTCATCGAAGTAAAGATGGCTGCTCGTCTCCACGATAACCGGCGTCCCATCCTTTTTTTTCAGGATGACTTCATAACCGGTCACGCTCCCCTCATCCCGGATATGCCTGATGATTTCCGCGCGTTTCCCGGGATCATAGTAAAAGGCTTCCGCGATCGGCCTGCCGAGGCAATCATCGAGTGAATCATACCCGAGCAGCGGTACAATACTGGGGCTGGCCATGATCAGGTTCCCCCCGGCATCGCCGCGGTAAAAGACATCCTGTATGTTATCAATAACGCTGCGGTAATTCGATTCGCTCTCCCTGGCTTTACGGCGCTCCTCTTCCAGGTCTTTTTTTTGAACTTCGAGCTGTTCGAGGCGCCTGCGCAGCTCGGGATAATAGCTCTTGCTTATGGACCTCTCCCCGAGTCCGATGATTTTCTGCCTTAGCAGGTTGATGTTTTCCCGGTCAGTAGGCTCGCTCATAACATGCCCGTATGTCTTCCACGGATGCAATCCTCGGGTTGGTCGCCAGGCAGGGATCGGCATGCGCATGCCTGGCGAGGGCCGGAATGTCATCTTTTCGCAGATTCAAATCCCGCAGATACGGCCGTATTCCCACCGCGTCCCGCAATTTCGAAATAGCCCGCACCACCGCCTGCATGCCGTCCGCGCCGACGGGCAAATCCTCTCTCACGCCGAGCGCCCGGGCCACGTCAATATATTTCCCGGGTGCCGTGTCGTAATTGAATTCCACCACATGCTCCAGGAGTATCGCATTGCATTCACCATGGGGCAAATCGAGCAGCCCCCCGAGGCTGTGGGCCATGGCATGCACCATGCCGAGGCTCGCGTTGGAGAAAGCAAGTCCGGCGAACAGGCTGGCCCGCATCATGGCTACGCGCGCCTGCATATTGCCCGGCTGTTCCACCGCGTCCGGAAGGTTTTTCCAGATCAGACGTATAGCCTCCAGGGCGAAGAGATCGGTAACCGGAGAACTCGCGTTGGATGCATATGCCTCGACCGCGTGGGTCAGGACATCCATGCCTGTGGCGGCCGTCATGTGGCCATCCATGGTAACGGTCGTGCGGGGATCGATGAGAGAGACGTCGGGAATGACGACTTTGCTGATAATGGCAATCTTGACCTTCCGCCTGGAATCGGTGATGATGTCAAACTGGGATATGTCCGCTGCCGTGCCCGCCGTGGTGGGAATGAAGATCATGGGAGGCCCCGGCACAGGAACCCGGTCCACGCCTTCAAAGGAAAGCACATCCATATCGTTGGTGCTGGAAATGCCGATTCCCTTGGCGCAATCCATCGGACTCCCTCCTCCCACCGCGATAATGACATCGCATTGTTCCCTGCGATACGCCAGGACACCTTCCATTACCTCGAAATCCTTGGGATTGGGGGTTACACGGTCGAAGATGACATAGGGAACATCATATTTTTTCAGGGATTTTTCCACCGTGCCGGTCCATCCGGCCCTGGCTACACCGGGGTCTGTAACGAGCAGTATTTTTCTGGCATTATAATTGATGGCGTACTGGCCGGCAAGTTCAATGACTCCTTCGCCAAAAATGAATTCCGGTGCGACAAATTTTCTCATTTCCTGCAGAGAACCGCTGTTGCCGTCCATATGTCTAATGTAACGCCTGCAATTAAAAAAGCAAATAAATTATTCCGGTCAACCGCTGCGTCCTCATTATAACACCGCTGCATGCAGCTTCCGCTGATCATTTTTTCAACGGCCGGTCCGGCGTCCGGGGGGGGTAAATCCGCCCTTTTGACCGCCTTCCGGTTTTTCATGTCATGCCCCGGGAGGCGCCTTCTTCCAATTTTTTCATTCTACTGGGGACGGCGCGCTGCTCGCCTGTCCAGAACCTCGGCAAGGACCGGGATGAGGAGCATACCGAAGGGAAGGCAGAAAATGACCAGCACCGGAATGTACATGGAGAGGTGCTTGAGATGCTGTTTCAGTTCGGCCCTCTCTTCCCTGGTCCATTTTTCACCGGTATTGACCTGCTTCATCAGGAGTCTCATGAAGCCATGCACCTGCGATGCCTCATGGAGGATCAACGCCTTGTGCCTGTGGATGATCTGCTTGATCAAGGTCTTCATTTTGTATAACAGTGCGCTGTAAGCGGTTATCATAAAGACTGTTATACCATATTATCACTTTTATACAATCTTTTTTTTTGATATATTATTTGACAAAAATCATCATCCCTCCCCTTGTGTCCGGAACAGTGGATATTTCCATGGATCCATGCAGCAGCATACCTTGAATAACCCCACTATATTTTGCAATAAAACAAACAATAGATCACAATAACAGGAGTATCGAATGGCAGACGTATCTGATTTTATTCTGTACAGCGGCGGTCACAAGGGGACCGAGGCTGAATTCGGGAAACAGGCGGAAAAACATGCCGTCAAGGAAGTCAATTTCTCATTTGAAGGCCACAAGATGGAGCGTACCCGGGGCATCCAGGTCCTGGGGCCGAAGGAACTTGCCGAAGGAAACGTAAGCATGGAAATCGTGTCCATGAAGATGGGCAGAAATTTCTCCGAGGTCGACATGATCCGGAAGGTCATACAGTCGATCTTCCACATGGTAAACAAGGGCTTCCAGGTCTTCTCGGTGGGCTGGATCCATGAGGACATGACGGTTAAAGGCGGCACCGGCTGGGGCGTGGAACTTGCCAAGCTCTTCAACCGTCCTGTGAGCGTCTATGACCAGGATAAAAAGTCCTGGTTCACCTGGACTAATAATGCGTGGGAAAAGGACACCCCGGTCATATCACATAAAACCTTCTGCGGCACCGGAACCAGGAACCTCACTGAAGACGCACGGAAGGCCATCGAGGACCTTTTCCAGCGCTCATTCGGGACGAAGTAACACAGAGATATCCCTCACCCGCGCTATGCAAGGGATTTTATGACCTCACCCCCTGCACACTTTCTTCGACCTCACCCGCGCTCCGCGCACCCTCTCCTTAAAAAGGAGAGGGTCACCGTAAAATTTCTCCCCTCTCCATTTCATGGAGGGGCTCCCGTCAGGAGGACGCGGTGCCGTTCGCGGACAGGATGTCCAAAAAACGAACGGCGGTCGGGGGTGAGGATTTTAAAAGTCACGCTGAAGGCGGGGTGAGGGGTTCTTCACTTCACATGTATGACCTTCGCGCCGTCGAAGCCGTTGAACTTCGTCGAAGAGGCGGTGCTGTAGGCGCCGATGTTGGTGGTATAGAGGCAGTCGCCTATCTCGAGGTTCCCCGGCAGGTGCACCGACAGGGATATCTTGTCGAAGCTGTCGCAGGTCGGCCCGACTACGGCGCACACTTCGCGCCTGCCCCGCTTGAATGACTCGAAATTGGGTATCCAGTGGTCGTACACGACCCCGGAAAAGGTGTGGTACACGCCGTCGTTGATGTGATAAAAAAGCTTTCCGTCCCTCCGCGCCTTCCCGATTATCTCGGTGACGAGCGTCGCGGCCGTGGCCACCATGAACCTCCCCGGCTCGGCGAGGATCTCGATGTCATCCGGGAAGAGCCGCTTGAACTCGGCATTCAGCACCTTCGCCAGCTTTTCAATCCGGGGTACTTCCGAGTCGTAGGGCACCGGGAATCCTCCCCCGATATCAACGATATTCAGCTGGTGCCCCTTTCTCCTGGCATCATGGAAAATCTCGGAGGTGATCTCAAGGGCCGCGGTATAATTATTGAAATTGACGCACTGGCTCCCGACGTGGAAGCTCAGGCCTTCCACCACCAGGCCCATGTCTGCAGCGCGGCGTATCAGTTCATTGGCCTCACCCGGCTCAGCGCCGAACTTCGAACTCATTTCCACCTGCGAGCCGATATCGGGCACCTTCAGGCGCAGCACGAGGCCGGCGGTCTCGCAGTTTTCCCTTATCTTCTTTATTTCATCGATATTATCAAAAGTAACGAGGGGGCGGTACTTCCGGATCTTCCGCAGGGTGTCCCTGTCCTTGATGGTGTTCGAGAAAATTATCCTGTCCCAGATATAGAAGTCCTTCTCCTTTTTCTTGAAATTCTTTATATACTCGTACACCTGCATGAATTCGTTGTAGGATGCGACGTCGAAACTCGACCCCTCGTTGAAGAGGGTCTTGATGATCTCCTGGTTGGAGTTGGCCTTTACCGCGTAATAGCACTGTACCCGCGGCAGGTTCTTCTTGAAGATGCGGTAGTTCTCCCGTATTTTCTTATGATCGAGGATGAAGACGGGTGTTCCGTGCTTTCTCGCCAGGGAAAGGATATCTCTTTTCATGGGTTCACGTGTTCCTTCTCGCGGTTTATGCCTGCAGCCCGGCCATGAGCTTTTTCAGATCTTCCACTTCCTTGTTGTTTTCGAGATAGGACTTTATCAGCTTCTGATGCAGTTCCTCTCCCCGGTCGTAGAGCCGCTTCAATTTCTTCGGTTTCGCCGCCCTGCACACGTAGGCAACCATCATCGGTACGGCCACGGTGACGTCAAGATAGGCTGTCACCGTTTCATCCAGCTTGGTGGGGTCGATCTTGCCCCAGCTGGCGGCCTCGCTGGGGGGCGCCCCGGACAGTCCCCCGGTGTCGGGCCGGGCGTCGGTAATGTTGATGTCGTAGTCCTGTCCCACTTCCGGGATCATCAGCACTTCCTGTATCTGCGGTTCCGTCTGGAGCGTGAAGTTCTTCGGGCTTCCGCCGCCGATCAGGATGACGCCGGTCTTCCCCTTCTCGTAGTTCTTCGCGTTCAGGATGATGGCGGTCGAGTCATTGACGTCGATGCTCGGGTTGATCTTCAGCCTGAACAGGTGCTGGAGGCCGGCGGCCTCGGCAAGGAGCTCGAGACCGGCCACGTTCATGCCAATGGTAGAGTCCCCGGGCGAGGAAGTGAAGACCGGGATCCCGTTCCGGTAAGCCGCCGCTAGTATGCTTACCTCGCCCAGGCCGTTCTTCTGTTCGTGCTCATTCAGGACCTTCCCCATGTGATGATAGAATTCCCTGGTGCCCATCTCCTTCTGGAATTCCGGCCGGATCATGATGCGCCGCAGTATCCGGTCCGTTTCCATGAGAACGTCCTCGTAGTCGAAGAGGATGTCATAGATCCGCGTGATGCCCTTGTCGCGCAGGTCGACATCATCGACCGTGTGACTCCCGCGGTGCATCGGCAGGTTAAAGGCAAAATGCATGTCATGGTACATGTTGGCGCCGGTGGCGGTGATCCAGTCCACGTAGCCGTGGTTCATGAGCGGAATGATTGCCGAAGGCCCCAGGCCGGCCGGCGTCAACGCTCCGGCAAGGCTCATGCCCACGGTAACATCATCATGGGAATATCGGTCCCGCAGCAGCTGGCAGGCGGCACGGAGGCGACCGCCGTTGTAGGCGTCCATGTTGTCTATCAGCGTCACGATATCGGTGTCTTTCGATATCGGCTTGGGAAGTATCCGTTTCCCCGAAAGGTACCGCTCCTTGCCCGGACAGCTGTTTTTATCGTGTTTCATTATCAATCCTCTAATCAAGAATTATTGATATATGCCTATAAAAAGCCTTTTGCAGTGTCAAGAACATAAAAGTAATCAAACCCTCACCCCGCCTCCGGCGCGCCCTCTCCCACGTTCAACCTCACCCCCGGCCCCTCTCCATAAATGGAGAGTGGTGAATAGATTTAATACTTTACCAGTGAAGCCCTCTCCTTTTTAAGGAGAGGGCGCGCAGAGCGCGGGTGAGGTCTAAAATGGTCGCGGGAGATCTTTCAAAACACCAGTTTTACCGAAAGCTCGGTGGTGAAGTAATTCCCGTAGAGCGTGTATTCCCTGTTCGTCTTCCCGACAAATCCGTTCACCATCAGGTTGAGGGTCAGGTCATAAAACGGCGCGTAGGTTATCATCCCGGAGACAATTGATGACTGGTCCTGGATATTCACGACGCAGTTGACCATGGACGAAAGCTCTTCCACGAACATCTGCCGGATGGTGATGAAGAGGCCGGCATAGTACCTGCCGTAATAGTTAGGCGTGTAGAGTCCGCTCGAGAGAAAATATCCCACCGTGTAGAGGTCCTTCTCGAACATGTTGCGGTCATATCCCGCGTGGTTATAAAAGGCCTCCACGTCAAAGCGTATCCTGTCCTTGACATCCAGGACCTCGAACCCCCTTCCGAACCCGAAGCTCGCCTTTCCTATCCATTTTCCCCGCACCCGGTAGTCCATCAGATCAGTCTTGCCGGGGAACATGTACATCGCCTGCAGCGAAAGCGACTGGAAGAGGCCGGTGATGTACCAGGGATAGTCCCGGATCCGCCTGGTATTGTCCCCGTAGGAGAGGCTCGCTTCGCCGTGAATGTCCAGGGTGAAGACGCGGGAGGTGAAGTCAAATCCGTACACCGGCACGTTGTGATTTTTCAGCAGCACCGACAGTGCCATCTCGGTGTTCAGGAACAGCACCTCGACCTTGTTCGCCATGCTGATATCGCTCAGGTGCCGGGCATTGTTCATGTTGATAAAAGAATAGATATTGGCCCTGGTCCCGAAGGGAACATGGATCTTCAGGCCGTACGACCCCTGCCGCACCTGCGACGAATCAAGGATGTTTTTCTTTTCAATGTTGACCAGGTCCGTCGGGGTCCAGAGGTACCCGACGCCCCACTTCACCACCTGCTTGCCGATCCGGAAGTAGACGCGCCGGGCGATATTGACGTCAAGGAACACCTCGTTAATCGAAAAAACGGCATTCGCTTTTTCCGCAACCATCAGGTCTACTTTCGTGAAATAGGCGGGTATCCCGAGATAGGCCAGGGGCACCTGGAAGACGCGCGACTGTGGCAGGCCCGCCGGATAGTAGTCCGCCGAGAGATTGAAATATCCCCGTATCCCCTTTACAAGCCGTACGTCCAGACCGAAATTACTCTGAAAATATGAAAGAAAGTTACTGTTGTCGACAACCTGGATGTCCCTGAGGATGCTGGCCCGCTTGTAATTGACGCTGGTCCTGGAATTGAGGAAACCGGTGAGGGTTACCGACTTCTTTTCCATTGTACTGTGAAGCGTGTCGTCTTTCACCTTGTCGCCCGGCGTTACCGTATCCCCGCCGCCGAAGATTTCATCTTCGGAGTCCCCGGTGCCGCCCCGGTCCTTCTGCATGTCCCCCGATTCATTATTATTTTCCATGGCCTGGGACAAATACCCGTCACCGGCCATAATGGCCGCGGCATTACGGACCGCGGCGGCCGCGAAACAGCACCCCAGCATGAGAATACACGCATAGATCCATTTTTTCCGGTTACCCATACCCGTGACCGCCCGTTACCTGCTCAGGTTCTCGAGATACGCCTTGGTGAAAATCCTCGGGTCGAGCTTCTGCGTTGATATGCCGGAAAGCTCGACGATGCTCTTGTTCCCCTTCTCGAATTCATCTATGTAGATATGCTGTATCGGTATGTACTTCCCGTCGATTTGTGTCCACTTCGGATAGTAGGCCGTCTGCATCAGCGTGCCCGACAGCGAGTAGGACTGCACCTTGAGCATGAGGAAGTTTTCCCGCTGCACCCAGTACACCTGCTTGGGGTAGGTCACGTCATTGACCTTGGCGATGAGGGTGAACTTGTACACCGGTTTTTTACCGAGCATCTCCTCTTCGACGATCTCGGCGCCGCCCGGACCGGCGAGGGGCCGGTACAGGTCGACCAGCTTCCGCTTTTCAAAATCGCCGCCCTTGGCGTCAGTCCCCATGATGCTTTCGTCGCGGCTTATATGCTGGAAGGTGCGCGTGTTCTGCCGGTACATCCAGAAGTTCTCCCCGACCCGGAGGTACCCGTTCCCCTTTTCCGTGTCGGGCTCGAGCGCCACGATGAGGAATTCGTCGGTTACGTCCCGCCTGAAATAGAGGAAAGCGTAATTCTTCACGCCCTGCCGGGCCTTGTTCTGCACTATGGTGGCCTTGACCGATATGTCGCCCATCTGCTCCATCATGTCGTCCATCTTCCTCATGATGTCACTGGCTTTCGGCGCCGCCTGGACGGAACCGCCGGCAAGGACCAGGACCGCCGGAATTACCCAACTCATCCATCTCATGGTTTTCTCCCTGTTCATTATTCGAAATGCCCTAACGCGTCGACCGCGGAGAGATTGGAGGCCCTCCTGGCCGGGAAATATGCCGTCAGTCCGGCCATGACGATTATCAGCACCAGACTGCGGATTATTGAAAACGCGGTCGGATAAAAATAGAGCCGCCGGTTTACCAGCAGGATCGAAAGTATACTATCGGTATTAATCGTAAAGAGACCCAGTATCCACATCATGAGAAAGGCCATCGCGATACCGGCGAGGCACGCGAAAGCGGTGAGGAGCATAATCTCGGTTATGAACAGGTATTTCACGTCGGTCCTCTGCATCCCGATGGCGCGCACGGTGCCGATTTCCCTGGTCCTCTCCCGGATGGTCATCCGCAGCGTATTGAGCACGCCGATCAGGATAATGAAGAAGAGGATTAGGCCGGCGACAAGGGCCACCAGGTTCAGGGCCGATTCGAGCTTGAGGATATCGTCGGCTGTCTCGTACATGGTGTTTATATCAAACCACGGCCCTTTCCATTTTGTCCTGGTCATGTTCGAGAGCTTTTTCTGCATCTCCTCGCGCGTGGCGGTCCTGGGGAGGAGCTTCCATTCCGGCGCAAATACCTTGTACAGGGCCGATTTTTTATCGGGAATATACGCGCCCTTCTGCCCCCGGGGATCGCCCGGAAGGTTATCCAGATATGTCTTGTAAAAAGTCTTCTCGTTCAGGAGCATTATATTCTTTTCCGGCATGGCATCGGAACTGAACACGCCGGATACGACGTAGCTGTTTTCAGCCGTCACGCCGCCGAACTTGTTTTTATATTTGTAACTTATCGAATCGCCTTTCTTAAGGCCCAGGGACGCGGCGAGGGTCCCGCTGACGAGTATCCCCTTATCGCTCTTCTCTTCCGGCAGCGCCCCTGACCGGATCGCCACGTGCCTGTCCATGACGGGAGCGGCATCCCTGCCCCTTGAATAACCGAGGGCCGTGGCCGCCGCTGTTTTCCTGTTAAACTCCGCTTCGCCGTATATCACCGCAATCCCCGGCGTCAGCACCGAATGGAGCTTATCGGCGGCCCGGATAACCACGGCCGGATTGTTAAGCTTCTTGAAGGTGATGTAGAGGGCCCCTGTTTCATGGTCCCTGTAGCCGAGGAGAGCCTTGATGTCCTTCTGCTTCAGGAACATCACCATTTCCTCGAACATGTTGGTCGACCTGATGATGGCCGCCACGGTCAGCCGCGCGCTCTGCTGCTGCCCGGACACGGTCTGCATCCGCGCCTTGATGACATCGCCGCACTTCACTCCCAGGGTCTTCGCCTTCGATGAATACAGTATCACCGGGTTCTCGAATTTGTCACCGGTGAAGTCCCTGAGGTTCCCGGCGACCAGGCTCTGTCCGAAGTATTCATGGAATTCCCTGTCAATAACCGTGTTGACGATAATGGCATTATCGCCCTTGGCATTGCCGATGATCCTGGAAAAAACGCCGATGGCCTCATATACTTTATCGATGCCGTCAACATTCGCTTTTATCAGTTTGATAAACCGGTCACTATCCCTGATGACGCGCTTCCGCTTGTTGCTTTCTTCCATCGCGGTGATGTTCATGTGGCCCGCCATGTACACGATCAGCCTGTTGAAGAGCGTGTCCGATATGCCGTAGGAGAATGCCCTGGTCATCACGAGGATCATCATCCCGAAGCCAATGGCGATGCCGAGAAAAGCGTTTCTCCTTTTCTGCCGCAGCAGGTTCCTCAGGCTCAGTGAAAGTATCAGCTTCATGGCGGCCTCCTAGTCCCTCATGATGGCATCGAGCGGGGTTATCCTCCGCGCCACCTTCAGAGGATACAGGGTCGCCAGCACCGTTACCAGGGCAAGCTCGATCACACCTATGATGATATCCATCCCGTCAAGGGCCGGGTTGAACACGTCGCCGCCGAAAAGAAGCTGCAGGATATGGTTCTCGGATGTTATGTTAAGAGTGTTTAAAACAGCAACGATAATGGCGCCGGCTATTATGCCCGCACCGCCTGAAACAAAGGATATGATCGTCGTTTCCGCGAAAAACATCCTGGAGATGAAGGACTTCTGGGCCCCCACCGCCCGCATCATGCCTATCTCGCTCACCCGCTCCAGGGCCGCCATGCTCAGGGTATTCATGATGATGATGATGGCAACGAAAAATATCAGCATGACGAACCCGATAGTGGCGCCGCGCATGATCATGGCTATATCCCCGAGCTGTCCAATGGCCTTCTTCCATGGAACCGCGCGGACCCCGGCGCCGGCGGCCTTGAAGGCACCGTTGAGCCTGTCCGCCGACCTGTCGATCGCGTCCGCGTCTTTCAGCTTGACGAATATAAGGTTATACGATCCTGAATCGACATTGGCTTTTTTGCGGACCACCCGTTTGCCGATCAGTTTCGAGACGTCGTACTGCTTCGGCCCGGTGTCGACCTTTTCCACCACGCTGTCGCCGAAGAGGCTGTCGAAATTTTCACGTTCGAGGAGCTTCTGCTTTTCCTTCGGAACCTGTGTCACCATGTCCGCGGCCGTCACGTAATTGAAGACCTCGCGGAACGATTCGATATCCATGATATTAAAGTTTTTCCAGAACTCGTCAAGATAGGCGAATTTCACAATACCGGTGACATCCATCTTGATGTCCATGGTCGTGTTTTCCGAGCTCGTCCCCATCATGACGATACTGTTTCTCACATCCAGGCGCTTCCTGTTTGCCAGGGCCTCAGGGGTAAGGTTCTTGTCATTCAGGGGCACGCCCTCCGGCTGAAGCCAGAAATCCTGCTCGTCGTAGGTGCGTTTCCTGCTTCCGGAGGAAACCAGGATCCCCCGATCGTCGTTCCTGAGCAACTTACCCTCGACGAGCCTGACATTGTTCTTGAACATCTTCTGGTAGTCCTCGAACTTGACGCCCAGCACCAGGGCGTACCCGACATCGCCGTTATCGTTCAGGATCAGGGTGAGCCCCTTCCCCACGGGCAGGTACTTTTCTATGTAATCCTGTGACGACAGGACCTTTTTCACTTTATCAAAATCGGTTATGATCTCTACATCCCTGCCCATGGGCGTGAAGATGACATTGTCCTGCTCCTGCTTGTCGGACATGATAACGATCTGGCCGGTAAAACGGTTCATGATGTTTTCCCTGAGCCCCTTCTCCATCGCGGAAACCACGCCATTCCCGATCGTCATGACCGTGGCCCCCAGGAAAAGAATGATCCCCACGACCATGCTCTTGCCGCGGTGCCTCTGGATATTGCGCCAGGCTATTTTCATGATGAGGTTCATCTATTTTCTCCTTTTTACAGGAGACTTGACCTTTGCGGCGCCGGGTTTAATTTTAGCGTTCTGTTTCAGATATTTAGACGTGTCTGTTTTATCAACGATAAGGCCGTCCCTGATCTTCACGACTCCGGTCGCGTACTTGAGCACGTCCGGGTCGTGGGTCGAAAAAATGAAGGTCGTTTTTTCAATTTTGTTCAGCTGCTTCATCAGGGTGAGAATGGCCGCTCCCGTTTCCGAGTCGAGGTTCGCCGTCGGCTCGTCTGCAAGGACAATCTGGGGGTTCGTGACCAGGGCCCGGGCTATGGCGACGCGCTGCCGCTGTCCGCCGGAAAGCTCCGCGGGTCGGTGGTCGATGTACTCCTTCAGCCCGACCTCCTCGATGCACTTTTTCGCGCGCTCGCGGATCTCTTCCTTTGACAGCTTGTGTTCTTTCATCAATAAGAGCGGAAATTCGACATTTTCAAGGAGATTTAGCACCGGGATCAGGTTAAAAGTCTGGAATATGAATCCCACCTTGAAAAGCCGTATATTAGTAAGGTTTTTATCGTCCAGCGTCGTGATATCCGCACCGCCGATCCTGACGCTCCCCTCGGTCGGGGTGTCGATACAACCGATCAGGTTCAGGAGCGTGGTCTTGCCGCTGCCCGAAGGACCGACAATTGAAATGAAGTCCCCCTCTTCCACTGAAAGATCAATGCCCCGCAGGGCATGAACCACGGTTTCACCCAGGGGATAATTCTTTTTGATGTTTTTCATTTCTATTATATTCATACGCCCACCTGTTGATATAAATACTACAACACCATTGTAACAGAAATGTGTCACAAAATCTATTGTTTAAACTTATCCGGAAATTCAGGAAATTTCATAATGAATTGCATTAACTGCGAGCAATCCTCTTTATAAAAATAGTATTGTCAATTAAATATAGAAGCGGGAGAAAAAAATTGATTGCCGGGGGTACTTCCTTTTTTCTACTGACGGAAAAGCCCGAACAGGGGGTCTTTTTACTGATGTTTTAAACCCGCGAAATCAGCGACGAGTAGTCATTATTCACGCCGAGCATGTCGAGCATGACGGATATATTGCCCCGGTGATGGGTCTGGTGGAGAAACCAGTGCAGCAGGGCCTGCCATAACAGCTTCTCCATCTGCTCGCCCCTGAAATTTTTATACTGGATGGCCCTGATGAAATCCTGGTCGTTTATCTCGTGAATGAATTCCTCGATCAGCGTGTCTATCTGCATACGGATCCCGAAGATATTCCGATGGTCCTCTTCAGCTTTTTTCCTGATCTGCTGATCGTCCAGAGAGAGAAGCGAGTTCCCTTTCAGGCATTTCATGTCCGGATAAATACTCTCGAAGCGGCGCAGCCAGATCAGGTCGGTTGTCACGTTGTGCATGAAGGTCCCGAAGATGGAATGGAAGAAAGCTTTTGTATCGGCCATGACCTGTTCGTTTTGAAGACCGCCCAGCAGGTCCATTACGCTCTGATTCACGCTACGGTTGTACATGGCCAGAGTCTGAAATATGTTTCTCATGACAGCACCTCCCGTAAAACAGGCATTATCTTTTGCGGTTTTTGATTTCGAGGCTCTTCTGAAACCACTGCCGGGATTCGGCTTCACGGCCCGTTTCCTTCAGGATCAGCGCCATGTTGTTATAGGGGATGTAATTGCCCGGGTCAAGCCTGATGGCCGCCTGATACTGATCCGCGGCCCTGTCGTACTCCTTCAGGTCCAGGTATATGTCGCCCAGGGTAATGCGCGTGCTCGGCCTGTTGGGATCGAGATCGCATGCCGTGAGCAGATCTTCCAGGGCAACGGTAAGGCGTCTCGCCGCATACAGGGCCGTTCCCCGGTTATGATAGGCGGATGAAAACTTCGGATTGCATTCCAGGGCCATGGTGAAGCAGGGAACCGCGTCGGCAAACTTCCTCGCCGACATGAGGTGCGCCCCGATGTTGTTATACTGCACGCCGATGAATTCCTTCCTGCTGAGGGTCCTCATGTACACACCCTTTCGAAGAGAACTATCCGCAATGCGAAGGGCCTTTACGTAATAATCGTCGCCATAGGATGCCGCCTTTGTTGTTTCCCAGTTGATATATGCGCCATCGTCAAGGTAAAAACGCATGAAACTGTGGTTCGGCGCGTACACGGGGACGATGGGGATCTTCAGGACCTCTGCTATGGCCGTGTACAGGGTGCAGTAATTATCGCAATCGAGCGTCTTCGCGTCGATGCCCCTGCTCAGGAGCAGATTATTCTTGAAAACAAACTTTTCCCCCCTGAGCAGCGAATCGATTCCTCGTAACAGCGCTAGAGCCTGTGCCCTGCTATAGGTAGACGCAAGGGGGAGCTTCGTCCTTGCCTTCCGGATCAGGCCGCTGATGTATTCGTAATGCGCCCTGCCGGCGCCCAGGGGCTTTTCCATGTCAAGGAAATCGAAGGCGATATTCTGGGGCTCATCAACGCGCTTCTGCGCCGCTGCCATCACCGGGTTATCGGGATGTATACCGGTATTGCCGAGGATCAGTCCGGCGGTAATGAGAATCAGAAGGGCACTTCTTTTTGCGGCATGTAATGAGAACATATTTGCCTCACATTGACTGCATTGTAATCGTTTCCCGAAAGGAAAAATTAACGTGTATTCCCGACCGCCTTCGGGCGCGGATGGATATTATATGAAACTGTCATGCATGAAACAAGCGTATCATGTATTTTACGAAAAAGTCAAGTACGATGAACAAGAATTACTTTTTATTATTTGCCGATAAATTCCCCATCTACCCACTTTCCCTGGAATTCCAGCCTGCCCTTTGCGTTATAGGACGAGCCAAAACCGTGGGGTTTCCCGTCTTTCCAATCGCCCTTGTACATTCTTCCCGAATGCTGTATGTGGGTCCCCTTCCCATGTGGTTTCCCGTCTTTCCACTGCCCCGTGTGCCTCTCGCCGACAATGCTGGTAAAGGTCCCGAATCCGTCATAATTGCCGTCCTTCCACCCGCCGGAATACCTGCTTCCATCAGGATAGGTCATGGTCCCCTGACCGTTGTATTTGCCCTCCTTCCAGAATCCCGTGTAGGTGCTTCCGTCGCCCGACTCCATGGCGCCCCGGCCGTGACACCTGTCGTCTTTCCACTGGCCGGAATAGGAGAATCCGCCGGTGGTCGTGAAGGTCCCCATTCCGTCCCGTTTCCCGTCCTTCCACCCGCCTTCATACCTGGAGCCGTCCGGGTATTCCATGATCCCTTTCCCGCCGATTCCCCTGTTTTTCCACTGCCCCTCATAACGTGTCCCGTCAGGGAATGTTATGATAACATTCCCCTGGAGCAGCTTATCGTCCTTCCAGAGGCCGGACAGCCTGTCCTCGTTTGGATTCGTCAGGGTACCCTGGCCGTTCTTGAATCCATTTTTCCATTGACCGGTATACCTGGATCCGTCAGGGAGGGTAATAACGCCTCTTCCCCCGGGGCTCCCCTCTTTCCACTGGCCCTCGTATATTTTTCCATCGGAATACTGGAAGGTGCCTGTACCGTTGACGCAATTTCCCTTAACACACTTGTTCATGCCGCTGTCCCTGCCGTCTTTGAGCTGGCCTGAACAGCCGGTCAATAACGCGACTATCGATGCAACCGCCACAATCTTCATGTCCATGATCATCTCTCATATACGGTTATCTCGTTTGACTGACTTCTTAATAATAAGATAAGTCCATACTGCGAGTCTTTCAACCACTATTTTGCTTTTTGCAAAATCACGATTGTTAAAAAAAGTTTGACTGCAACCGATTAATATATGATGATGTTTAATGAATGGCGGTGAAACGCCATACCTTATTTGCAGCCGTTTATGGCAAACCGTACCGATCCGGCCAGTGAGAGACCGGCCCCGAAGCAACGGAAAGGCAAAACCAGGGAGCCCCCCATGAATGACTCAGATCAGCGAATCGCCAGATTCAAATCGATCCTCAACAGGATATTTATCGAGACCGAGGGTATTTCCAACCTTATAAGCGTACCCATAACGACGGCCATCCTCCTGGTGCAATTCGACATGGGGATGACGAAAAACCTTATTTTCGTCGGCTCCCTCATCGTCGCAACGGTGGGCAACCTTGCCTTATCATACTATGTTTTCCAGCGCACAACCCGCGTGTTCACCGATTCCTTCATCAAATGGTCCGAAGGGACGGAGATATCCGATGAAGAATACCTGGCCGCGCGGAAGGCCCTGTTCGGTTTTCCCAGGAAACAGTGCATACTCGTGACCACCCGGTGGTTCATGGTTATGCCGGCATTCATAATATTCGTGCACCTGCTCACCACCATCACGTTCCTGCAGGAATTCAACATGTGGGCCCTGCTGCTCTTCAACGTGATCCTCTCCAACATTATCTATTTCCGCATGACCGAACGCGGCGTCGAGGCCATGGCAAGGCTCGGGTCGCTCAACAGGGATGTCGAAGATACCGGGGGAAGGAAAAACCGCCTCTCATTTTCCATGACCTTCATCGTGCTGTCCTACATTGTCCTGATACTCATATTCATATCCGGCGTGGTGTTGAACCTGAACCACAACATGATAAAAAGCATGTTCATCGAAGAAATGCGGCACAACTCTTCGATGACAGAGAAGAACGTGGAGACCCTTTTTGACGAGAAGACAGCTGAAATGAAGCTCCTGGCAGCCGATGCCGGCATCGGGCGCACACGCGGCGCGGGAAACCACACCGCCCTTCTGAAAAAACTCGCCGGCGAGAACGATTACCATGAATACGCCTTTATCGCCTCGGCCGGTGCCGCCCCTGCCATACTTGGCAGTTCCGTTCCCGCTCTTGCAGGGACTCGGGTCACGCAGGACGATATTGCCGACTGCATCACCCGTTCAACCAGGGGTGAAACGGCATTGAGCGGAGTCCACCTGTCGCCGGTGAACGGCAAGCCGGCCGTGGTCATGTGCGTCCCCATAAAGGATGGTAACGCGACGACGTGCATCATGGGACTCTCCTTCGATCTGGCGGCATCTGCACATCGATTCCTCGGCAATTCGAAAATTGGAAATACGGGATATACCTTTCTCCTGGATCGCAACTTTCTTAACATGGCCCATCAGCAAAGCAGACTGCACATGGACAATTCAAAGAAATTCGACTGGGGTAAAAAACTGTCAAAGCTCCCGAGCGGTTCCATCATGGAATATGTCTGGGAGGGCAGGCACAAGATCATGGTGAATAAAAAAAGCAAGCGCTACGGGTTCAGCACCATCGCGTCGATATACTTCTCGGACATAGACGGCAGGATTTTCTGGTCGGGCATTGCGATGATCCTGACTTCTCTCTTCGGTCTTATCATAGTCGGCATTTCCATGTACATCCTTATAAACAAGAAGCTCGAACCCCTCGAGGAATCCGCCGACATTATCGAAAACATTGCCCAGGGCGACCTGAACCAGCGCCTCATGG
>CAZZHU010000008.1:14803-47109 GCA_964654045.1 uncultured Leptospirales bacterium | reverse complement strand
AAGACCGCCCCCGGCGTACGGATCGTTTCAGACTGGAAATCGATCATGGGCGACGGCGGCATCGATATCGTGGTGGAGCTCATCGGCGGCATCGAGCCGGCGAAGTCCATCATCATGGAAACCCTCGGCAACGGGAAGGGAGTGGTCACCGCCAACAAGAAGCTCCTCGCCGAGGAAGGGGAAGCCATTTTCAGGGCGACAGGTTCCGGCAAAGGCCGCATCGGCTTCGAGGCCGCCGTGGGCGGCGGAATCCCCTGTATCCTGGCCCTGCGCCACGGCCTGGTGGGAAACCGGGCGAGGTCCATCATGGGAATCCTGAACGGCACCACCAACTACATCCTCACCATGATGCGGGAAAAAGATATGCCCTTCACCGACGCGCTCAAAGACGCACAGGAGAAAGGCTTCGCCGAGGCTGACCCGACCTTTGACATCGAGGGATACGACGCGGGCCACAAGATCGCCCTCCTGGCGATGATCGCCTTCAATAAAAGCATCGCCTATCAAGACATCCGGATCGAGGGAATATCCCGCATCAGCAAGGCCGACATAGCCTACGCCCGCGACATGGGCTACGTGATCAAGCTCCTGGGCATCGCCAAGGATATTGAAGGGAAAATCGATATCCGTGTCCAGCCCACCATGATACCCGAAGGCCACCACCTGGCGTCGGTGCGGTACGAGTACAACTCCATCATGTTCGACTGCGACATGACCGACCCCGTGATCCTCACCGGCCGGGGCGCGGGCGCGGCCCCCACCGCTTCCGCCGTGCTCTCCGATATCGTCCAGATCGCACAGCAGGGAGCGGCGTACGTGCCGCCCCTGGTAACCGACGGCAGCGCGCGGCTCATCGAGCCGGGGAAGCGCGTGTCCCGCTACTATCTGCGCATGCAGACCGACGACCGGCCCGGCATTCTCTCCCAGATCGCCGGGGTCTTCGGCAAACATGACATATCCATCGCCTCGGTGATCCAGAAAGAGCTCCACGCGGAGCACGTACCCCTGATCTTCATGACCCACGAGGCGGAGGAGCGGGGCATGATGCTGGCGCTCGGGGAAATAAAGAAGTACAGCTTTATCCACGACGACGTCATGCTGATACGGGTCGAGGATTCACTGAGCGGAGGAGAACGGAAATGAGCGAGTACCGCGCCGTGTTCCGCTGCATCGCCGGGTGCGGCGAGGAATATCCCCTTGACGAGGTTGTGTACGAATGCAGGAAGTGCGGGAACCTCCTCGAGGTAAGCCATGACCTGGAGCAGCTGTCCCGCCAGAGCGGGCGCGAGTGGCGCCGCCTCTTCGACAGCAGAAGGGGCACCACCGAGTGGCCCTACGGGAGCGGCATCTGGAGCAAGAAGGAATGGGTGGTGCCCTCGATAGAGAACGATCATATCGTGTCCATGTTCGAGGGGAACACGAACCTCTTCTGGGCGAAGCGCTTCGGCGCCATGCTCGGCATGAACGACCTCTGGATAAAGATGTGCGGCAACAGCCACACCGGGTCCTTCAAGGACCTGGGGATGACGGTACTGGTCTCGGTGGTGAACGACATGATGAAGCGCGGGAAGAACATCAAGGCCGTGGCCTGCGCCTCCACCGGCGACACCTCGGCGGCCCTGGCCGCCTTCGCGGCCTACGCGGGCATCCCCTCCATCGTCTTCCTCCCGGCGAACAAGATCTCGACCGCCCAGCTGGTGCAGCCGATGGCGAACAACGCCATCGTTCTCTCCCTGGACACCGATTTCGACGGGTGCATGCGCGTGGTGCGGGAGATCACGAAGGACAACACCATCTACCTGGCCAACTCCATGAACTCCCTCCGCATCGAGGGGCAGAAGACCATCTCCATCGAGATGGTGCAGCAGTTCGACTGGGAGGTGCCGGACGCGGTGATCATCCCCGGCGGGAACCTGGGCAACGTCTCGGCCCTGGGCAACGGCTTCAAGATGATGCTCGACCTGGGCCTCATCAGGAAGAAGCCGCGCATCGTCCTGGCCCAGGCCCAGAAGGCGAACCCCCTCTACCTCTCGTACCTGGACGGGTTCAGGGAATTTAAGGCCATCACGCCGCAGAAGACACTGGCCTCGGCGATCCAGATCGGGGACCCGGTATCGGTGCAGAAGGCCATAAAGGCCCTGAAGGAATTCGACGGCATCGTGGAGCAGGCGAGCGAGGACGAACTGGCCAACGCCGCGGCCCTGGCGGACCGCACCGGCACCTACTCCTGTCCCCACACCGGCGTGGCCCTGGCGGTGCTCATGAAGCTCATCGACAGGCAGGTGCTATCGAAGAAGGACCGAACCATCGTCATCTCGACGGCCCACGGCCTCAAGTTCTCGGAGTTCAAGGTGGGCTACCACGAGGGCACTCTTGCCGACGTGAACTGCAGGTACGCGAACAGGCCCGTCACCCTGCCGCCGGACATCGGGATAATAAAAGAGACCCTGGAGCGGGAGTTCGCGGCGCGGATGTGACAGACGCGGTTACGCAACCGCGCGGTCTCGCGCCCACCCCGCGGAAATACTATCCTTCGCCTCCGTCTCCATGCCGGCACGCGCAACAGAATAAATAATTTCCGGAACAGGGTGACACAAATCAGCATTACCGGTGTTTAATTATCAGCCCATGCAGGCTGATAATATTTTTACCGCGGATACGGTTGAAAATAAAACAGAGTAAAATACTTGACGATGACATATAGTGCTGTATAGAAGTCACTGAATCAGCGAATCCAACACACAAACAAGTTATTCTGGATGAAGAAGTTTATTACCTTGATCGTCGCGGCTATACTGCTGGCCGCAGCACAGACACATTCCGCCCACGCCATCGGAATCGCGCTGAACCGCCAGGATAATCCTGCCGGCATGCCCGCGCCGCAGGCCTCCTACTCGTCGCTCTTTAACCGGCTTGTCGACCGCATGCTGGGCACGCAGATCCTGTACGACACCGTCGTGGCAAAAGACCGTCTCTTCAATTACCGTCTCAGCATCGACTGCGAGAAAATCGTTACGCAGAAAGACCTTGTCTTTTCCAGCTTCTCCTACAACACCAACAGGCTCACGGTATCGAACACGTTCGGATTCGGTTTTTACCGGACGAACCGCATCAGGCTCTGGGCCGGGCCGCAATTCGCCCTCTCCTATGAGTTCAAGAGCAAGAATAATATGATTTACAATCCTGTTATTTATAACAGGATAGGTCCGGTGGTGGGGTTGAATATCCACACCGGTGATGAAATAACCTTCGCTATCGAGATGGGGTTCAAGGCGGGATTCGGGTTCTACCTCTGGAAATCACCGTCCAATATGCTGTTCGATTCGAAGCCGGAGCCTATTGCCTCGATCAGGCTCATCTTCAGATCGTTTGACTTTTTTCCCCTTTCAGGCGTCTGATCCTTCCCGCCCTGCCGTTCCGGCCATCCCGAGAATTGCGGCCATCCTGGCCAGGATCCTGCCGTTAAACCGCGCCCCGTCAAGGAGGCCCCGGTACAGGTAGAGGGACCGTTTCGCCACCAGCTCGTCCCCGGAGAGACCACGGTCTTCCTCGTCTATTTCATAGCCCTCGGTGATGGTGTGCACGACCCGCTGGATCGTGAAACTGATCATGTCCTTGGCGCCCTTTTTCGATTCCACCAGGCGGTCAGTTTCCGAAAGTTTTTTCAGTAAATAATCCACCTTGCCCTGGTCGCCGGTGTTCCCCCGGCCGCCGCTTTTTTCCTTCATGAGGGCCATGAGATTTTCAGAAAACCCCACGGCCCTGTCAAGGACCGGCAGGAGCGATTCAATTTCCCCCTGTATAAGGCCGATCCTGCCCATGAGGCCCTCCCGCGTCTCCCTGCCGGCACCGGCAGCCGGCGATGAATTGAACAGTTCATCGATGCGGCCCTGGATGGAGTACGGCGGTTCGGGCATCGCGATTTCCCCGGCCTGAAGATGACGGACGCCATGGATCAGGGCGCCGTCATGGGTCGCGTTGATGAGATCGCGGTCCCCCCGCTTCTGGAACCAGGAAAGGAATATCATCATCTTCTGGTTCGTGTGCACCGCTTCACCCCGGATCCCCTTCACTGAAATTTTCGGCAGCGCCGTGAGCTGGAAGCGGTTGAACATCTCCGGCGTGTACAGCCTCCCGGTGCGGAGGTGCACCTGCTCGTCAAGGTACGAACCCCGTGCGTGCGCGTGGCCGCCGGTGAAGGCCAGGTCCTGGCCCGTGAGACAGACCGGCGACGCGCCCAGGCGCTTCGCGAAATCATAGGCGTTGGTCGACACCGACCCCCCATGGGTGATTTCCCCCTTCTCCCCGGAAAGCCGCTCGATCCATTTCATCAGCTCGAAGGCGATGCCGGTCATGACCGCGCGCCCCCTGAACAGGCGGAACACGGAAGGATGCACCGTCGGGTCCGCGATGAGGATGGTTTTACCCGGCGCCGACCCTTCGAAATACCGGGCATTGATCATCTGGGGATCGACAACAATACAGAAGTGGGGCTCGATTCCCTGCCTCATCAATATACGGTACGACGTGTCCACGGCTATGATTACCGCGCGGCCGCGGTTCTGCCTGATAAAATCAAGGCTCCGGTGGAGCGACGGGCCCGCGGCAACGACTATGGCGGGAACGTCCCTGAATTTATCATAGAAGACATTCGCGCCCGGGGCGTTTATGAAGGCGCCGATATTCCGGGCGATGTTGGAGGCCCAGACCTTCTCGAACTTCGCCAGGGTGGCGATGTTCACCTCCTTCGTCGAGAGGTAGGAGCGGACGATATTCTGCATGTTGCCGTAGTAGTCCGGCTCGGCCTGGAACGATCCCCGGTGCAGCACGAGGCTCGTACGGCGCGACGACTTTCCCTTCAGGGCCCCGGCGATCACTTCCTCGGCAGGGTCCAGGAGCAGGAGGAAGCGCCCGTCGCCCAGGACCGGCGCCCAATCCCTGCTTTCCATGGCCTTCTTCAGCATGAGGGGGCTCTTCTCAATGACCAGGAGCAGTGAATCACTCCCCATCCCCCTCAGCAGCTCTTCAACGTGGTACCCGAAGCCGAAGCCGAAAACGATGAAGAGGTCGAAGGCGGCCGTATCGATCTCGCCGATAAACCGCTCCGCCTCCCGAGCAGGATCAAATTTGCTGTGGATGAAGAGCCGCTTCCCCTCTTTCGTGACCGCGGGAACATGGCCGCCCAGCTTCGTTTCCACCGCCTCCACGGAGCCGTCGTCGGCGGCAGCGGTGATCCCGGCATGGACATCCGGGAAGCGTCCCTTCAGAACATGCATGTTGCGCTCAAAGCATTCCATGAAATTACTATCGTATGATCCGGCATGAAAGTTCAACGAAAATATCACGGCGGAACTCCCCGGATAAATAGAAAAATTGGAACCATGGCTCCGCAAATTGGCTTGCCATCCAACATCAGGGCCCTATGATGGCCTGAATATATAAACGGCTTTTCGCGGAAGGAATTCATGAAAACTGTGATCATAACCGGCGCAGCGTCGGGTATCGGGCTGGGCCTCGCGAAGTTCTATGCGCGGAAAAAGGCCCGCGTCATCATGGTGGACCGGAACCAGCCGCAGCTTGCGGCAGCTGCCGCAGCCACGGGTGAAAATTGCGAAACACACTGCCTCGACGTGACGGACAGAATCGGCGTGATCGCCTTTGCCGATTCGATCTCGGCATCCGGCACCGAAGCAGATATTGTCATCAATAACGCGGGCGTTGAGCTGTGCGGGCCTGTTGAGGATTGCAGTTTTTCCGACATGGAGTGGCTCATCAACATCAACCTCTGGGGCGTCATTAACATGAGCAAGGCGTTCATCCCGCTGCTTACAAAGCGGCCCCGCTCATCGCTTGTCAATGTTTCGAGCGTATTCGGGCTTGCCGGCGTGGGGGAACAGGCCGCGTACTGCGCGTCGAAGTTCGCGGTGCGGGGGTTCACCGAGTCGCTCCGCCAGGAGCTGTGGAACAGCGGCGTGCGCGTCACGGCCGTGTATCCCTGCGGCATCAGAACAAACCTTTTCTACAACGCCAGGTCGTCCGAAGACCGCCACGCGCCCGGCGTGCTTGGCAAGGCCTCTGACCTCTATTCCAGCGTGTCGGTAGATGACGCGGCGCGGAGGATCGCCCGTGGCATCGCAAAGGGCAAGCCGAGGATTTTTGTCGGGACCGGCTCCCGGAGCATTGACCTGCTGGCCAGGTACCTCCCGAACCTGTCAGCTAGAATCATGTACCGGAGGGTGACGCGCGAGTTCCGGTGCGCGCTGGAAAGATTCAGTGACTGCTAAAGGAACATCGCACTGCAGCATGAAATAAGTGCCCAAATACATGATTGTGAGCAATTATTCGCACTATTTCAGGATTTATCGCATAATAATTATTAATTCATTGACGATGGTCGTATGGTTGGTTATATTGCCCCTAACTGAATAGTTTCAAAAATCCTTCAATTGTCTTACCCTCGAAATAATCCTGGCTTAAGTAATTGTAGTTTTGATGAGTCTTATTCTTCGGGTATATCCCGCATCATTTTTTACAGGAGTTTTTTTAATGGCTAAAGGAACAGTCAAATGGTTCAACGAAAAAAAAGGTTTCGGATTTCTTTCACACGATGACGGAACGGACCTTTTCGTCCATCACACCGGCATTGTCGGGAACGGATTCAAAACCCTTTACGAAGGCGACAGAGTTGAATTCGAGGTCGAGAAGGGCGACAAGGGCCCCCGCGCGGTTTCAGTAAAAACCGTCCAATAATTTTCACACCATGAAAAACATAAACCTGGCCGGAAACGGCCAGGTTTTTTTATTTCCCCTCCCTCTGAACACATACTGCCATATACAGCGGTGCCAATAATTTATTGTTGATTTTTTGCGAAATCCCCTTTTAGTATCGCACAACATAGAAAGCAGAGGCCATCAATGGAAAAAAGTAAAAATACCTGTTCATCAAGGCCGATGATTATCAAAAGCTAATCAGGAAGGTTACCGTTTATAGTTATATGCGCGCGGCATAATACGACCGGAAGGAAAGAATGTTCAGCGTGAAAGAAACGGCCATCAATAACAGCAGAATCAATCTGAACGAACTCGCGTTTGACGCGGCCCTTCTTATTTTTCCCCTGCTGCTGGGACGCTACTATGACGAATTGATGTCTTTCCGGCCATTCGGGGTCCCCTTTGTCAAGCTGTTCCTCACGGGCGCTATTTATTTTCTTCCGCTCCTCATAGGGAAGATGTATCATGCGGACTTCAAAGATTCGTCGGAAAGGGTGAAAAAATGCGTCCTCGTAATTTTCTGGACAACCCTTTGCTTTGCCTACGCAAATTTATTGTACCTTGTTATCCCGACGATCAAGAAGGCTGGATCGTACGGCAATTACATCATGGTGACGGCCACCCTGTTCCTGATCATGGGACCCATAGCCGGCCTCGCCTTCACACGAAAGAACGCCCCCCGCGTAAAGGGGGCATCCACTCAAATAATCCTGTTCCTCGTGACGATAGGCTTTCTGCCCCTGTTTTACATGATCATCGGGGGTGAAGAGATTTTCGGGAACTCGGGTTTTCTCCCCGGGATACTTATTTTTTTCGCGCTGATATTCGGGGATGCTGTTTTCATCCTTCTTATATATGCCGCCTATGCGGCAGGTAAAAAAATGATAATAAAGGCCGGCGTATATGATGCCGGCCTGTTCATCATTCGGATCCTGACGCCGTTCTGCGTTTCATTCCTGCTCGTGTTGTTCTATATAAACAGCGACAGGCTTTTCATGACCGGGATAGGAACGGGCAGCGCCGCCTCCATACTCCTCATAATCCTCTTATACATGGCATCGGGAGTGCTCCCCCTGAGGATCATGATGATGCTGGCGCCGCCGGTACGGCCCATAAACATTCTCATCGGCGTGGCTTCCATGATCGCCATGATAGCGGCTACGGCGCTTTCCTGACCCGGCCTTACTTAATATTTGTTATAATAACATCTTCATCGGGCGAAAAATTTATCCATTCAAACCGGATTACACTGTTGTTTATCACCTTGTACTTCTGCGGGAATATCGTATAGTTATCCAGATTATCATTTTTGCCAAGATTTATATTGACAACGCATTTCCCGATATTCCCCTTCCAGAATTTTCCGGTCTTCAGCACATAATAAAAAGACCTGCGGTTATAATTGCCGTTTGAAGAATTATAGGTTATGTGCAGTGTCGTCAGGCCGCCCGGTTTGAACGTCACGGGAAAATAATACCACGTTGTATACGCCCTGAAAGGCAACGTCTCTTCATGGAATATATCCTGAACCATGTATCTGAACCGGTCCTTTTCGTCCCGGTCAAATGGAATCAGGTCAAGCTTCCGGATGATTTCTTTTTCCGTGCGGCCCATCGGGCTTATGTCATACAGGTCAGGCTGTCCGTATATTTCCTTCACATACTTTTTTTTTATGAGGATATCCATGAACCGGTCATCAACGCCGTCCCCTTTCGTCACGGCTTTTAGAATTATCAAGCCGGCCCGGGCATTTGATTGTTGTAGCACCGGTTTGATTTTTACATTGTCGGCCTGCACTTCAAAATCTTCTATCGCGGCGACCCCCGGGCCTTGCTTTATATCCCCGCTGTAAAAGGGAAAACCGACATTCATGGTGATCTGCCGGCTGGTTGAGTTTTTCATTACATACGTGCAATCGTAGCGTACATACTTGATTTTCATTTTCTTATCCAGAACGAAGCCGGTTACTTCCTTTTCTTGATTTGCCTTGATATATATTTTTTCATCTTCCAGGGAAATATGGCCGGATTTGAACAGGTAAGGGACGACCGTCTTGCCCGGACCGCCGATGGGCATGGGATTGGATAATGCCGTTGCCGATATGATACTGATGGCGATTGGATAAAAAAATATTTTTTTCATGGAAACCCCCACCCGGAGAATATTAAACAACGGTTGGAAATAATAGCAAGAAGAAACCGGTTCCGTTGTGAATTAATCAAGGAAAAAGCCGCGGTGATTGGGCTGCGCGGAAGGAGGATACAGGGAAGGAGGTGGTCGCGTTGCCGCATCCTCCCCTGTATTATTGCCTGACCCGTACCCGGCGCACGGGACAGCCGAGCGCTTCGAGGACCCTCACCTGGAACGCCTCGGGCTGCTCCACAACCGGGTTGTGCAGGCTTTCCGGGATCGAGACCATGGAGAGATCGCTGAAAAGGTTATCAACGATAGCCCCGAACTCGGCGGCCGGGCCGAAGGTCTTCCCCCCCGAGACGTAGATGGCGGGAATATCCGAGCGGTAATTCTCCCGGTACTGTCCGAACCTGCTTTTTGAGAAGACGTAAATCGCCCTCAGAAATTCGAGGCCGCTCTCCGCGTGGGTGCGCAGAAAACCCTCCCAGGTATACTCCCATCCATTGTTGCCATTGGTCATCTGCAGGGGCATGCAGGTGTTCATGAGTTTGAACCCGGGGCGCGTCTTGAAGAGGAGACGGTAGAGAAGGCTGTTGATTCCCGGGACCAGGAGAAGCCGGTACAGGTCAGGGAAAAATTCGTAAACCTCCACCAGCACGAGTCTCGAAAGGAGCCGGGGATAGAGCCGGGCGAGCTCCATGATGACGTTGCCCCCGAGGCAGTTTCCCACCATTACGGGTTTGCGCAGCCCGAGCCGCGTGATGAACTCATGCGAAAGCTCCGCCAGATCTTCTATGGAGAATTTTCTCAGGGGCGTGCTGTTGCCGTACCCGGGCCACGCGGGACGGTACACCGTGAAATAACGGGCGAATCCCTGGTGGCACATGGCGAAGGTGTCCTCGTTCCCGATCCAGCCATGGTGAAATACCAATGGCGGGCCGTCGCCGCTCACCTTGTAGGAAAGACGGACCCCGTTCAGGTCGATGAATCGCTGTTCCTCTCCCTCGGTGAATTCCCGGGGTAAAGTGGTCTCGAAGGAACGTTCCGGTCCTGGCATAATAAAACCTCGTCAATTCGGGGATATGGTGCGGCCCGGGCAATCCCTGGAAACCGGGATTGTTCCGGCGCGGATGACCCTGACTGGCGGGATACCATGGATCCGTCACAGGCAGGAAAAATCAACGGGGGAAATAATGTAAAAAATGCCACCCGGTGTCAACATAGTTACATGGAACGAGTGTAAAAAAAGCAATCGATGATAATGTTATCACGGGAAACGAGTACGAAGAAATACTGGCCCGTCCAGGCCGGGTTATATTCATTCCATCAATTAACGACCCCCGATGACACTGCGCCGGGATAAAGCGCGTCCCGGCTTCTCCTTGTTAAGTTCCTGTCGTCAGTTACCAGCCTATTGTGTAGATTGCGATATCGTCGGCGTAGAAGTAGGCGGCATCCGTTATATCGTAGAAAACCAATGTTATGATGCCCACATCGCCAATGTAGTTTGCCGTAAGCTGGTTCCATCCGGGCGCTGTTTGCGCCTGCATAAAAGGAAGAAGACCGGTATCATCGGAGGGATTGGGATTATTTACATACAACCGTACCTCTCCCTGGCCGACGGCTCCCCGGTAGTACCAGATGCTGAAACTGAAGTAGGGTATAAGGGGCGAGAATACCCGTTGTAACTGGATCGTCTGGCTGAATTCGCACCCGCCGGTACAGGTGGAGGGGAATACGTGGAATCCGTAACCGCCTGAATGACTGCTCACGCCATCAACCATCCAGGACGTATCGCCCACAAACGTCGGCCCGCTGGTCCACCATGGTGCGTAGCCCGGGCCCTCGAAATTATCCGTGTATGTCATCCAGTCGCCGAACCAGCCGATCTCCGCCTTGCTCAGGTTGCTTATCTTGGTGGCATTCAAGGCTGCCACCTTGTAGTAATAGACCGTATTCATTGCTATTTCGTCGTCGACATAGGAAAGGGCGGTCACCTCTGCGATCGGCCAATAAGCGCCACCGAGCGTATCTGAGCGGTACACGCGATAACCCGTGGCATCGACTGACGGGTTCCAGGAGAGGAGCACCGCGCCGCTATAGGTGCCCTTGGACGGGTTCAGACCGGTCGGCGGCAGGAGGTAGCCGCCGTACGCCGCCGCTTCCTTCACCTGTGCCTGGGTCAGGGCGTTGTCCAGGACCATCACGTCGTCAAGGGCCCCATCCAGGTATATCGAGGGGTCTTCTGTGTCACGCTTGAACATGTAAAACCGGTCCGCTGTTGTGGAGAGGGCTACAGTGGCCGTGCCCTCCACCATGCCGTCCAGGTACAGGGTCACGGTCGTGCCGTCGTAGGTGACCGCGGCGTGGTACCAGCGGCCCGTGGTAAGGGCGGTCCTGCCGGTTATGGTGGCAAGATTGATGTCTTCATTGAAAATGAGCCGGTTGGTCCCGGTCTGCACATAGAGCATGGAGTGCTGGGTCGTTGTAAAAAACTGGTACCCGAACAGGTACTGGTTAATGCCGGCAAGTGCGTCAAGCCTGAACCAGCCCATCATCGTGCGCTGACTGTTGCCGACCGGCAAACCGTTTGCAAGGGACTTGAAATAGCCACTGCCGACCGTCACCGGGGAAATCGCTCCGCCTGAAACGCCGAACCGGTCGGCATCATTTTTCGTGGTCGCGCCGCCGGTGCCGTGATTTTCGGCCGGTCCGCTGTCCTGCTGGTCACCGTCCAGCTTCCACCAGCTCACGATGCCCGCCGGGTCGTCATAGATCCTGAACCCGTCAACGAAGGTCGTGGCGCCGGTGTCGGTATTGGTTACCACAAGGCTCCAGTACCCGGTAGGGGTCGCCCCTGTCAGGTCGAAGGTGCAGTTAAGCTGGGTGGAGCTCACGAAGGTCGTGGTCAGCGGGCTTATCGTTGACGCGCCGTATTTCAGGGCAACGGTGGCGAGTGGCTTGAAGCGCGTCCCGATTATGGTGACACCCAGGCTTGTCGCGTCGACGTGGCCCGAGTTGGGACTTAAGCTCGTTATAGATGGATTGAAGATGTACGCGCCCGTCGCCTCGGGGGAGTCGTCGTACCCGGCCTGGGTCGCGTAGGCGCGAATGGTCAGGGAGTCTGTGACCGTGAGGACGCTGTCGTCATACAGCGCTCCGAAGGTGAACGGGTCCGATCCGTCGATCGTGTAGTAGACCGATGAACCTCCCACGTGGTTGATCGTCACTGACTGGTCCGCGTCGAAGGGACCGGTCGCCGGGTCCACGCTGAAGGTGGGGGCTCCAAGCTGCACGTAATCTATGGAGACGGTCACGGAAACCGGCAGGCTTACCGTCATGCCGGGAACCAGGGCGATGGCCTTGATCTTCACCTGCGTGAGGTCACCCGTGACATCAATGGGAACGGAATACACCGCCGATGCGATCGTTGGATCGGGCGGGTCCGCCGGCGGCGTTCCAATGGTTCCGGTAGTCATTTCGTAGTATATCGTGGAACCGCCGGGTCCTGTTATGGTCACACCCTGGTCGGAGGTGTAGGTTCCTGTGGTCACGCTGAAGCTCGGCTGGGCGGTCCGGATGTAGTAGTCTTCGACGGTGACCGCCGAATCGGCATACCCGGCTTCCGCAGCAATGGCGCTGACGGTGGTGTTGGCGCTCACCGTGACAGCCCCGGTGTAAAGCGTCGACGCGGCGGTCGGCGTCGAACCGTCCAGCGTGTAATAGATGCTCGCGGTGGCCTGGGAGCAGGTGATGCTGACGCTTTGCGCCGCGCCATAGGTCCCCCCGGGCGGGCTCATGGCCGGCGCGGGCACGGTCCCCGCCGCGACCGTGGTGAAGGTCCAGGTATGGTCGGCAGTCATCGCGTTGCCGGCCAGGTCCGTAACCCCGGTGGTGACCGTTACGGTATAGGTCGTATTGTTCGCCAGCGCGCCGGTCGGTGTGAAAACGTAGTTCCCCGCGGTGTACGCGACGGTCCCCGCAACGGCGCCGCCGTTGACCTGGAACGTTGCCGATGTCACCGTCCCGGTGTTCATTGCCTCGCTGAACTGGACGGTAATGGTTGTGCCGGTCCCTACGCCGGTACCGGTGGGTGACTGAAATAATACCGTGGGCGGAGTTGTATCGGCCGCCGCGGCCCCGCCGGTATTGAAGGATAGAAGCAGGTCAATTCTTGACAGAAGCGAAGTGGCGTTATTCATCAGTTCATTTCTGCAGCCTGATAACAGGCCGGCGGAAAGAAGCAGTACTACCGTCAGCAATTTACGAACCATGGAGTCAATCCTTCTCATAATCAGGTATTGTGGAAAAAAGCATGTAGTATAATATTTCCTTTATATAATCGGGAATATGAGGCTTTTTTATCATATCATAATCATCTATTGTTCAATAATATACAAAGCGCAGGTGGACATCTGAAAATTTCACATGAAGGGCATAAATTGATCAGATTATAAAAAAGTGTAAATTTTGCCCACCATAATATAATAATAAAAATTCGCGGGCATTTCAAAAAAAAGTGATTTTTTTAAAAAAATGCTCTCGGGTGGGGCCTTACAAACCATCAGGGCCATTGAGCGGCAGTGGTACGGCGCTCTACAGCACAAAATTGATACTCTTGAATACCGCCTTTGTGCTGTACTATAAGTCTCCGTGTCATCCTCCGCCGGCCCGGGGATCCTATTCCCTGAATTCGAGAATCACCCTTGTTGAATCATCAAGGGCCGCGCCGGGCGCCGGCTGCTGGCCAAACACCGTGCCGGTGCCGTGAAGGGAATACGGGATAGCAAACCGCTTCTTCATCCGGATGATGACGCCCATCGCTTCCGGCATCCGCATACCGCGGAAATCGGGCATGGTCTTCCCGTCAAACGCCGCCCTCTGCCTCTTCACGGGGACCGGGCCCCTCGCCTTCAGGCGCTGTTTCCCGGCCCCCTGCCGGGTCAGCACGCGGTCGATGAGGTTCGCGAACACGGGAGTCGCGATCTGGCCGCCGGAAAGCCTGTCCGCCGGGTCGTCGATGATGACCAGTATGCACACGGCCGGGTCCTCGCAGGGCGCCAGGCCGATGAACGTCGACAGGACGCGGTCGGAATATCCCCTGGCGCGGATGAATTTCTGGGAGGTGCCGGTTTTTCCCGCCACGCAGAAATAGGGCGACGCCGCCTTCTGTCCCGTGCCGCCGGCGACGACACCGCGCATCATGGACAACAGCTTATCGCTGATGCTCCTGCTGAGTATCCGCCCCCTGACAGCCGGCCTGAAGGAGCGGATGACCGAACCGTCATGGCTCTCGATCGACTCGATGATGGACGGGGTGATATACACGCCGCGGTTCGCGACGGCGCCGAACGCCGCGGCAAGCTGCACCGACGTCACCGAGACCTCGTGCCCGATGGCCATGGAGAACTTCGAAAGCCCCGACCATTTCTTCCACGGCCTCATGATGCCCTCCGTCTCGCCGGGCAGCTCCACGCCGGTCTTCCTCCCGAACCGGAATTTTTCCAGCGTGTCATGGAGATCCTTCTTCCTGATCCCCTTGACCGCCTCGATGACGCCGACGTTGCACGAATGGCGGATAATATCGTTCATGGCTATGGTTCCGTGGACCCCGGTACAGTTGATGCGCACGTCCGCGATGTCAACGTATCCCCTGCACGTGTATTTCCTGTTCAGGATCGCCGGGTTATGCTCCAGCATGGAGGCGAGTGACATGATTTTCATTGTCGACCCCGGCTCGAAGGAATCGATGAAGGAAAAATTCCTTAGGGAGAAAGAGGAAGCTTCGTAATACCGGTTCGGGTTGAAGCCGGGGCTCTTGGCCAGGGCCAGGATCCGGCCGGTTTTCACCTCGAGCACGATCACCGCCCCCTGCCTGGCCCGGTACTGGGCGACCGCCTTCGCGATTTCCCGTTCTGCGCGATGCTGTATGAAGCGGTCGATGGTGAGGGTGATATTGTTCCCGAACGCGACACGGTCCGTCTCTTTGCCGCCGTCATCGCCCGCCGAGGAGAGAACGTCGTTGAATTCATATTCTATCCCTGCAAGGCCGTTGTTGTCCACTCCCACGAACCCGACGATGTTCGACGCGAGGTCTTCGTGGGGATATACGCGCTGGTATTCTTTTTTCAGATACAGCCCCGGGACGCCGCTCCCGCGTATGGCCTCGGCCGCGGAATCCTCGATTTTGCGCCTGATCCAGATAAAACGCTTTTTCTTCCTGAGCTTGTTCCTGATCGTGTCGGCCGGCACCGATAAGAGCCGTGACAGGAACCGGGACGTTTCATCAGGATTCTTTATCTCCTCCGGATTGGCAAAGAGGGAATACTTTTCGATGGAGAGCGCCAGGAGATAGCCGCCGCGGTCGCTGATGGAGCCGCGCCGCACCTCCGGCTTACCGCCCTCGGAGACGACGATTTTTCCGGAAAAATGAAGATTGAAAAGCCTGATGATAAATGCGATGGAGAGCAGAGCGAATATCAGGCCGGCGATGTAGACCCGCCGCTTAAATACCTTCTGGTTCATAAAACACCCGGTATACCGTTAAACGGGATTTACGGGCAGGCACTGCCGCGCCCCCGCCAGGCTTCAGGGCTCGGCATGACGCTCCCCGGTCACACGGCCGGCTCTTCACCGTATCAGGCCGAACCGGGAGAAGTCCAGCCTGAAAATCTGCCTTGTGTTCCAGTAGAGGATGAACGCTCTACCCTTGACGCGTTCGATGTCGAGATACCCGAAAAAGCGGCTGTCCTGCGAATTCTCGCGGTTGTCTCCCATCACGATGACCTTGCCGGGAGGAACGACCCCCTGGATCTCGTTCTGTCGGGTGGGACCGAAATTGAACGGTTTGGTGATCCCCTTGACGTAGGGTTCCTCCGTCCTTTTCTCGTTGATGTAGACAGCGCCCTCCTTTATCTCGAAGCGGTCGCCGGGAACGGCGATGCACCGCTTGATGTAATCCTTGTCCTCGTCATGGGGCGGCCTGAAGATGATAATGTCGCCCCGCCTGACTTTCCGTATTCCCGCGCAGGAGAGATGCACCGGTTTTTCCATTCCTATCATCTGCGGTATCACCGGGCCGTAGGTTATTTTTTCGACGAAAAGATGGTCGCCCACCTTGAGCGTGTCTTCCATGGAACCGGTCGGAATGTAGTAGGCCTGGATGATGTACTGTATGATATGGACCGCCAGCACCAGGGCGACGACAATGGCATCGACAAAATCCCAGATCTTCCGGAAGATGGCGGTGCGGCGGGGCGCCATGTCCTGGAACAGCGACAGGAACTTTTCGCGGTCATCCTCCGACAGGAGCATCAGCGGGAAGGACGCTTTGGCGTATTTCTGCCGGATGAGAGCGTTACCGATAAAGTTCCGCTCGATATAGGAAATATCCGCCGCGGGAATCCTTACCCCCCCTTCTTTCTCCTTCAGCTCCAGCCCGTCTTTGGATACGGTTATGCCGCCATTTCGGTATTTGACATACTGGATGATATAATTGCCTAGTCTCAGGATGAATACGGCGGTGGCGCATCCGCCAATGAAGTAAATGGGGATAAAAGGCGTCTTAACAAAGGGTATTGCGACGGCAAGAAACAGGGTGGAATACGCAAACAGGATAAGGTACACTATCCGTTTTAAAAAAAACAGGACGCTGTCCCTGCCGGAAATGATAGAAAATTGCGATTCTTCAATGGTTGAACTGTCAAAGCGTAAAAATTGAATCATTGGGGTGCTCCTCGCCACATGAACATATTATAAAGGGTAACGGATGAAGGATATTCGGCATTGTACCCTGAATGTCAGGTGAACCATGAAACAACAGAAAGGACGCTGAATAGCCTGTTACGTTTAAAACAATAAAAAGTATTGCTAAAATAACACCATCTATATAAAATAGGCATATTTCAGTGTCTACAATTTTTTTTATTATGAAAGAAATAAGCGAATCGATCAAAAAACTGTCACCCGAGGATTTCAAGGAACTCGCGGCCAGGCTCCAGTTAAAAAACAAATCGAAACGGGACGTCGTTGGGGCCCTGTCATCGATTACGGGCCTGCATACCCTCCTTAAAAGCCTGGACGCCTCCTGCCACAGGGTGCTGATGGCGGTATACGGGTCACCGGACGGGGTGACCTTTGTTGAAATTCAGAAGGAACTGAAGCTCGAGATCCCGGTCATTGAAAAAACGGCCGATATCCTCACGCGGAACCTCCTTATCTACACCATAAAAAACAGGCAGATGCTCAACACCAAGATGGACAAGGCCTATGGCATATCCGAAATCGCCGGCATTCTGCGCATGGTCGAGCCGAAGGCCCTGACCGACCGGCTCCATAAAAATTTTCTCCACCTGGAAACGCTTAAACAGAACCCGGAATTTGAAAAAAACCTGAAAGACCGCGAGATACAGGGGTTCCTGAAATTCATGGCGGAATCGGGCTGCATCGTTTCGCTGGACGCGGCACGGGACCGGCTGCCGCAGAAATCAGCGGAAAAAATCATTACGGGCCTCATATCCCAGAGCACCATCCAGCTGTACCATTGCTACCGGCCGGAATTCAACTCGTACCTGATACTCCAGGACAAGCTCAGCTCCTCGGTCGCGCTCATGGACGAACACGACGACGCGAGGAAAAAGCTCAAAGTCTGCAACCGTTATTTCCAGATCAACAACCTGCTGAACGCCTTCGATGTCATTTCCACCTTCGGGCTCTTTCTCACCAAGCAGCAGGAATTCAGAAAGATCGACATCAGGCGCATCTCCGAGGCGATGCTTCCGCTCAAGGACATGAACGGCGCCGATATTCCGCCCGAGGAATCGGCGCAGCTTTCCATGTTCATCCTGAACCGCCTGGGATGCCTGAAGCTCAACAAGGACATCGCGGCCATTTCGCTTTTTGAACTCCGCAACGAGCTGGATCAGCCGCTGCAGCTGATGAAGCGGCTGCTGAAAAACGCCGGCGGTTCCGGCGCCTACGAGACTTTTTTCAAACCGCCCTTTGAGATACCGTCGTATGATTTCATGAAGTCAATAATAAAGCTCCTGTTCAAGCTCAAATCGGCCACCTACAGCTATCTGAAAATTACCATCCTGACCAGGACGCTGTCAGAGGGAAGCGAAAGGTCCTTTTCCGACAGCCTCATGGACCTGGGGGATGAACTGGAACGCTTCGGCACGGTAATGAACTTTCTGTGCATCATGGGCATCATTGATATCGGCGGCGGCAGGATCACGCTGTCAGACATCGGCAAAAACCTGGCCGGCCACATGCTGAAAACATACCCGGAGGAAGATACCCGGCCGGCAGGTAAAAACATCTACATCAATCCCGATTTTACCCTCATCATACCGGCGCAGGAGCTGCCGTCGGACGCGCTCTACCACCTGCTGACCCATACCGACATCATCAAGCATGACGTCATCATCAATACGGTCATCAGCAGGCCGGCAATCGTGCGGGCGCAGAAACGGGGCATGACCCTCAGCAGATTCCTAGAGGTGCTGGAGCTGTACTCGAAGAACGAATTACCCCAGAACCTCGACTTCCTGCTGCGGGAATGGTCGAACCAGACCATCAATGTTAAAATATCCCAGCATATCCTTCTCTCCACCAGTCATTCGGAATTTATCGACGAGCTTCTGCTGGGCATCGCCAAGGAAGGGATCGTCGAGAGGATATCCCAGACCCATGCCCTGGTGAAAAAAGAGTACATCGATGAAATTATTAAAATAGCCAGGAAAAAAGACGCGGTTATCTCGCTCTTTAACGAGCTCGAAGAAGAAGACTAATCCTTAATCACCTGGATCATGTTCTTCGTTTTCCAGTTAATATACTGCTGGAGGGCCTGGATAGTGTTCTCCTTTACGAAAAAAAGCTTGTCATTCAGCTTGACCAGGGCTCCCCGGTAGTGCGTGTATTTCAACTGGTGATCAACCCAGCCCAGAAGCTCGACCCTCTTCCAGTTCGTCGTCGTCTTGAGAACAGGGATCTTGCTCAAATGCAATTCGCGGATCTTCCCGTTCTGCACTGCTTCGGATAATATTATTTCCCATTCCATCGGCATATATGAAATCCGGATTCCTAATATAGTTACTGCGTTACTATCGTATTCGCCCCGGAATATCCCGGGGATAAGCCCTGCAGGGGACCACGCCCCTTACATGATATACAATGATTTTCCCGGCCTGCAGCGTCCCCCGCGGAGCGACTTACTGCGCATCCGATTTCTCTTGTTGCTTCTTTACGTCACTGAGAAGACGATCAACCTGTTCGGCCAGCTGTTTGTTGAGATCCTTCTGACGCGTGATCTCCTTGTGCAGGTCTATAAGCTCGCTCCGGGAAAGTTCTTCGACCTTCTCCTGGGCGTCTATGATCTTTTTCGCGTCATTCAGCTCCCTCGCGGAATAATCTATCACCGATTCCTGGGCCTTAATGACATCCCTGGCATCCATCAACTCCTTGCGGCGCAGTTCGGTCAGCATCTCTTCCGCCTTGATGCGGTCGCGCATGTCAAAGAGGTTTACCTGCCGGAGCAGGGTGAAATCGCGTATGGCGGTGCTGAGATTGGACTGCTGCTGGATCAGGTTTTTTTCAAAATCCAGGATCTTCTCGAAGGCCTCTTTTTCCTTGTCCGATTCAAACACGTTTTTGCGGTTGATATCCATGAGCCCCTCGTACGCCTCGATCCTCGATTCGGCCTCCCGGGAAATGAATTTCATGATTTCACGGTACCGCTCGACAATGATCGACTTCTCAAGAAGGAGAAGGAATTCACGCATGTCAACCGGCCTGTTCAGGAGCTCGAGGTGCATCGTGTTGTAATTGAGCTTCGCTATCTCCTTCACCTGGCTTTTTTTGACCATCATGAACTTAAGATAGCTTTGAAGGCGTTCATCCCTGGTCATTTCCTTGATGAGCTGTTCCGGATCGGTATTGGTGATATCAAAAATGAATATATTAATTTCATCTTCGATGATATTGGCATGATGTATTTTGTACCCGGTTACCAGATTGACGGTCAGGCCAAGACCGGTTATGGCATTGACGAGTTTGGTCCCTCCCTCATTGTCCCGCAAATACCAGATAGTGACCTTATCCATTTCCATATCCCCACCGCGTATCTTATTTGAAAGAAATATGCACCATTAGAAAAATTACAACTACTTTTTTCGGATAAATCGGACGCAATAACCGCGATCATGAATAACGCTCATCATGTGCCGCGCGGCACGGTTAACAGCCTTATTGTGTCATGATTACAACAGCTCAACAGATCTCGAGGACAATCGCGCCCCCGTCGCTTCTTTTGATGACCACATCCGATTCCAGTCCGCCTGAAAGCCGCATATCCGACGCCCTGAGCTTCGGGAAATCGCTGTTTTCAAGAAAATCCCTTAAAAGCTCTATCTTTACGTCGAGCTCGCCTTCCAGGTCATCCGTGCTGAAGTACGTATCCATCAGCCGGCTGTATTCATTCCGTGCCTCGGTCTCTATACAATGGCTTTTGATATGGAGATTGACCGTGACATCCATTGGGAGTCCCTCATTTTCCATGATAAAGACCACGATAGAATAGAATAGAATTTTTTCAATAAATAAAATCAAAAACGACAGAGTTGCCGCGCAACCGGATGCGCGCAGGCCCCGGGCCAATGTTTCTTCAAAGCCCGCTCCGGGTGGAATTCTGCCGCTATTCTCCCTGTCAAAATGAGCCGCAGAACGGCGGGGATCTCCCGGATATCGTTAGCCCGGCAATAAGAAAATAATAAAAATATACTTGCCATTCCAGCCACCATGCGGTTTTTTGTCAAAAATTTTGGATATACCATGCGACACAAAATAAAACCGGCAAAAATCATATACAGCTGTATAATCGTAGCCGCTTCACTGTTATGGACCGACACGCAGCTCCTCTCCTGGGGCCTCTTCAACCTGTTTATGGACACCAGTTACAGTCCCGAGGGACTTGAAAAAGTCTATACATTTGACCCTGACCGCGACATCCTGTACCTGCCGCAGCTCAAGGATAAAGACATTTTCGAATCATCGCGCGACCTTTCCATCTGCAGGAACAAGGCGGTGCGCAAGCACATCTATCTCTATCTCACCAGCAAGCGGGAGTACCTGATACGGGGGATTGAACGCTCCTACCGCTATGACGGCATGATACAGGAAGCGCTGCGGAAGAACAGGGACATTCCCGAGGAACTGGCGCTCCTTCCGCTTCTTGAAAGCTGCTTCGATCCGCGCGCCGTTTCCAAGAGCAAGGCGGTCGGGCTATGGCAGTTTGTCGGCAATACGTCGAAACCCCTGGGGCTGCAGACCGACCAGTGGGTCGATGAGCGGAGGGACGTTGAAAAATCCACGTCAGCCGCCATACGGCATCTCCGCAACATACGGGGTTGTTTTCCGGACTGGGCGCTCACCCTGGCCGCCTATAACGGCGGGGCGGGATACGTGAAGCGTACCATGGAAAAAACCGGCATACGGGATTTCTGGAAGCTCCGTGAAGGCGGTTTTTTCAGGGATGAAACAAGCGAATATATCCCGAAGTATATCGCTCTCATGGTCATTTATAAAAACCAGCGCCTCTTCGGCGTCAGCGATGACATTAAAATCCCGAAAAAAACCGAGAGCGGGCTTTACACGCTTCAGTACCCCGTTGACCTGCGCGACGTATCGCGCCTCGCCGGCGTACCGCTGCATACCATCAGGGACCTGAATCCTGAAATTAATGCGAACCTGACACCTCCCGGAAAAAAGAATTACCAGCTCCGCATTCCGATTGACGCGAAGAAGAACCTCGACGCGAAGACGGACGTTCTTTATAAAAATAGGTTAACCGGCGTCATTGCACACCGCGTCAAAAAAGGCGAAAGCGTAACAACAATAGCCCGGTTTTATAAAAAAAAACTTCGCTCATCCTCAAATATAACAAGATAAAAAACCCGCGACACCTCAAAATCGGCCGCATTATATATGTGCCCCGTTGAAATCGGCCTTCCGGCGGCAGTATTTTTTTTCACCGGCAATCGTGATAACCCGTGAGCACGCCTGCCGGTGAAAAAAATATAAAAATCTCTTGTCACCACACATGACGCTGATAAACCTGTATCACTAATTCCTGGAGAGCGCACAGTCATGGACATGTACAAAATAAAGGGCGGCAGGGCCCTTTCCGGTGAAGTCGCAATATCAGGCGCAAAAAACGCAGCTCTTCCCATTATCGTGGCAAGCCTTCTTGCCGACGGCGAAACCGTATTAAAAAATGTCCCTGACCTTAAAGACATCCGCACCATGCTCCAGGTAATCCAGTGCCTCGGGGCGGACTATGACTTCAACACAGAGAAAAACACCCTTCGCATCAGGGTCAATTCGATAAAAAATGCGGAAGTCCCCTATGAGCTGGTGAAAACCATGCGCGCATCCTATTACGTCATGGGACCGCTCCTGGCCAGGATAGGCGAGGCCGACGTATCCCTGCCGGGAGGATGCGCCATCGGCGAGAGGCCGATGGACATACACCTGTCCGGCTTCGAGGCGCTCGGTACGGAAATCAGCCTCGACCACGGCTACATCAAGGCGCGCGCGGCGTCCCTGAAGGGCTCGGAATTCAAGATGCGGGCCGTGTCCGTAGGCGCCACCGCCAACCTGATGATGGCAGGGGTCCTGACGAAGGGAAAGACCGTGCTCGACAACTGCGCAATGGAACCCGACGTTGTCGACCTGGGGAACTTCCTCATCAAGATGGGAGCGAAGATATCCGGGCTGGGCACGGAACGGATTGAAATAGAAGGGGTAAAAAAACTTCAACCCGTGACCTATTCGGTCATACCTGACCGGATAGAGGCGGGCACCTACCTCATTGCCGGCGCGGTCACCAAGGGCGCGGTAACGATAACAGGCGTAATACCGGAACACGTGGGGGCGTGTATGACCGTGCTTGCCGATATGGGATATGACGTTAAGTCTGGAAAGGACCGGATCTCAATCGAACCGACCAGGGCGCTTAAAGGCACCATGATCAGAACACTACCATTCCCCGGCTTTCCCACGGACCTGCAGGCGCCCATTATGGCGCTCGCCACGATAACACCGGGCATCAATGTCATTATCGAAACCATATTTGAGCGGCGTTTCACCCACGTGGCGGAGCTGCGCCGCATGGGAGCCGATATCACCATCGAAGGAAGCGTCGTCATCGTCAAGGGAGTGAAGAAACTCATGTCGGCCCCCGTCATGATGTCCGACCTCAGGGCCGGCGCGGCCCTGGTCATGGCCGCCCTCGCGGCACAGGGCGAGACGGAGATACGGCGCATCTACCACTGCGACCGCGGCTACGAAAATCTCGACCGGAAACTTACGTCCCTGGGCGCGGACATACAACGCATCAAGGGCGGCGGGCTTTAATTATTCATATCCTATTTTATCCCATTTTGCATGAAGGCGGGGTGGCAACATCCCGCCTTTTATTTGTGAAAAAAGTTATAATGGACTTGCCCCTTTTTTCAGCATGTCCCGCATAATTTTTTTAATTCTATTGTCCGCATCCGTATATTTCAATGAAATTACACCATTGAGGTTCTGACAATGGAAACCACTCTTAATATACATGTTGATATTTTAAATAAAATCTCAAGAGCGGCGCAATCATACGGTACTTCTCGATCAGAATTGATTACAACGCTTATTAAAAAGCTTATGGATGACATAATAGATCCCGGCTGTCTGGGAACCATGGTCAGGTATCAGAAGAGAAGCGATCCGGACAACTGGCATGCTTTCCATCTTCAAATCAGGGCTGATGATTATGAATATTTTCTTGATCTGAGGAAGCTGCTTAAAATGTCTGTTTCTTTGATCCTTGCCTATGCAGTAAATAAGTACTTAGGAAAACAAAAAACCTATAACACCGATAACTATTTGTATAAACATTATGCAATTAGTAAAGAGATTATAAATAATGTAATATGCTGGAAATTCATCTGGGGTTTCCCGCCCGATATATTGGAATTGCTCCCAAAAAGCCAACAATAGGTTTTATTTTTTTAATTATTATCCCAATCACCGCTGCCGATAATGAAAGCGACATAGTGCAGGGGGATTAATATGCTTAGAGGAATTTATACCGGTGCCAGCGGCATGATAGCTCAACAGGCCCGTCTGGACGTTGTATCCAACAACCTGGCCAATGTGGACAAGACCGGATTTAAAAAGGATCTGGCGATTTTCAAGGCCTTCCCAGATATGCTGATTCGCCGACTTAATGAAAGCGGCCTGGGCGTAACACCTGCCGGTTCGTATGACACCATGCCCTATGTCGGTAAACTCGGCACCGGCGTCGAGGTGAACGAGGTATACACGGATTTTGACCAGGGTTCTCTCCAACGAACGGAGAACAATTTCGACCTTGCCCTGGACGGCCGCGGATTCCTTACAGTAAAAACGGAACGCGGTGAGCGTTACACCAGGAACGGGGCCTTTACCATCAACCAGGACGGCATTCTCATGACCCACAACGGCTATCCCGTGATGGGCGAAAACGGCATCATACGGGTTCAGCAGAACAACTTTATAGTTAACGAACGCGGCGAGATCATCGTCAACAGTGCCATAGATCCGAACTCCGTTGTCGGCATGGCAGATAACGACTGGAGGCAACCGGTGGTGCTGGACCGGCTTAAACTGGTTGATTTCGAAAAAATCCGTGAACTCAAAAAGGAAGGCGATTCGCTCTGGATGGAGACAGAATTTTCCGGACCGCCCCTGCCGCCGAGTGATGTCAAGGTGGTCCAGGGTTTTCTGGAAAAATCAAATGTCAACATGGTCCGCGAAATGGTGGACATGATCGAAGTCCAGCGGAGTTATGAAGCCAACCAGAAAACAGTCCAGACCCATGACACCGAACTGGGGCGGCTTATCAACGAAGTGGCAAGATAATCCAACGCAACATATACCTGCATAAAAGCGCGAAATCAAAACCGCGCTTTTTTCATATATCCTTATCTTCTTGACATCTATATTGCGGACTTCATAATTCTACTATTCAGGAGGACCGCTCATGTCACTGCCCGACAGGAATAATCCATACAGCTTCAACGATTTTCTCGAATAGCGTAAAAAGGTCGATTATTACCGGGACGATCCGTTTTTGCAGAAAGTATTGAAATACAATACCGGCGACAAATGGGAGTCCCTTGACCGGGAAGCACGTGATCTATCAGAAAAAGCCTCATTCCGCTGGCGAGACATGGCCGACGCGATAGCGGTTCCGGAAAAGCGTCCCTTTATGTTCGTTCGCACTGCCCTATTACTTTCTTGACATACCATCGAATACTCGGTATCTTTAAAAAAGTAAATAACAGATGATGGAAAACGGTTAAACATTCCCGGCTGATTCAGAGCTTTGGTCCGGGCCCATACACGCTGGACATGAAATGGTAATCTGCAATGCCAGAGATACTGGATAAAGCCTTTAAGCGCTATGAGGATTCCGATCTCATAACCCAGATGAAGGTCAGGTTCTTTTTCTTTCTGTGCCTGATTATGCTCATTTTAATCCCGGTCATAATGTTTTACAGCGCCTACGCGCACCTGCACAATCCTGCATTCAGATATCAAATAAATTATACAATACTCATCCCGCCGGCAATCTCATTCATACTGTTAATTGCGGTAATGACACTTATTGTTCGCGGATATTTTTTCGCGTCAGCGAATATAATCCTGATTATTTCATTCACTGCCCTGTGGCTGGTCATGTGTTTCGATAGTTCATCTCCGGTATCACGACTTGACACCATTACTCTAATTATTGCCCTCATGGTACTGACGCCCCTGGCCGTGTTGCGCAGTGGACACATGATACTAGGGTACGGGGCAATCAACATGGCGGGATTATATTTATTCATGTTCTATTTCAAAGAGCAGCTTGGCATTCCCTATGATGCGTTTATCGACTATATCGCGGACAATTCCGTCGCGATAATGTTTATTTCAACAGTGTCCTTAAGCATCTTCATCATCAACCGCAAGGCCCTCGACCGCGCCAGTAAAGAGATAACCGAACGGGTGCATGCGGAGGAAGCGCTCCGGGAAAGCGAGGAACAATTCCGGACGCTCTTTGAACATTCCCGCGATGCCATCATGATCGTTGAACCTCCTTTCTGGAAATTCACAGCCGCCAACCAGACCTTCATTGATATGATAAGGATCGGGAACGGCACCGGCGATTACAGGAGTCTCACCCCGTGGGACGTGTCCCCGGAAAACCAGCCTGACGGCGAGCCGTCAGACAGAAAAGGGCGCCGCATGATTGACAGGGCCATGGCTGACGGCTGGTGTTTATTCGAATGGCAGCACAGGCGTCTCGACGGACAGGTATTCCCGGCAACGGTATTGCTGTCGAAATGCCAGATGAAGAACCGTACGTTCCTGCAGGCGACCGTCCGCGACATTACTGAACGCAAGCGGGCCGAAGAGCAGACCCGGGCTTCACTCAAGGAAAAAGAAGTCCTCCTGAAGGAAATCCATCACCGCGTAAAAAACAACCTGCAGGTAATCATCAGCCTGCTCAACCTGCAAACTGGCAGCATTAAAGATAAAGATCTGCTGAACCTATTCAACGATTCGACCAAACGCATCAGAGCGATGGCCCTGGTTCATGAAAAGCTCTACCAGTCGGACGACATATCAAAAATCAATTTTACCTCCTATATCCGTACAATAACGGAAGAACTCCATTTCAGCCATACGATCAGGCCGGGCGGGCCCCAAATGCAGATCGAAGCCGATGAAATCTATCTCGGTATTGACCAGGCCATACCCTGCGGCCTTATCGTGAATGAATTGATCATTAATGCGCTGAAATATGCCTTCCCTGGCGGCGGCGAGACCTGCACCATACGCGTGTCTCTGCGCCGCTCAGACGCTGATGCCATGATACTTATCGTGGGCGACAATGGTATCGGACTTCCGGAGGGGATCGATATAGAGAACACGGCAACATTGGGCCTGCAGCTCGTGAACATCCTGACAAACCAGATACGCGGCACCTATAATCTGGATCGCAGCAGCGGCACAACCTGGACATTTACCATTCCCGCCGCCACTTCCTCCGCTTCAGGCTAAGAAACGAGATGTCTTAGAACACCGCAAATTACCAATATTTGCTTGACTAATGATTTCCGCGAACATAGGATAAATAGACTTGTTGCAAAACTGTCATTTCGATGAATCCCGGTATTCCGGGATAAGGAGAAATCCTGATCAAACGAGTAAAATTCAGGCTCTCATATTGACCAACAACCAGGGTTAATAGTGAAAAAAAACAGAATCTCCACGCTATGGGCCCGTTTAACAGCTCCACGGTCCACCAATCCTGATGAAACGATCAGGGAATACATGACCAAAGTGAGTTCCCTTATCGTGGGATTTACCGCTTTCATATTCACCATTATCTTTTTTATCGGCTGGCTCCTGGATTTCATCCCCCCCGACACCCTGATTATCATGGTTTTTATAACATCTATTTGTCTGGGAGGGTGGAAACTCGCCAGCGCAGGCTACTGGAAGGCAGCCGGTTATCTGCCGCCCCTCTTCATTTTCATCATTGCCGTTTACGGAAATATCATCGGTGGGGCTGGCGCACCGGCCATGGTAATATACGCCGTATCAATCGTTCTGACGGCAATCCTCCAGGGACAGAGAGCCCAGTGGGTTGTGATGATTGTAAGCGTAACCGCCTTCATAGCGATAGGATTGGCGCAGATGCACGGCCTGATACAGCAGCTCCGCACGCCGGAAAGCCACTTCACCAACCGTGCGGTCATCGTGGCAATATGCTATTCCGCCATAGCGGCTCTGGTCTGGTTCCTGGTCAGCCAGTACCGGATTGCCCTCGGCCGCTCCCGGGCAGCAGCGGTTGAACTGGAAGAATACAGCTCCGAGCTGACCGAAACGAACAGGGAGCTCGAAACAGAAATCGCCGAACGAAATCGCGCTGAGATTGCCCTCCAGGAAAGCGAGGAGCGATACCGGTCCCTCTTTGAATTTTCCCGCGACGCCATCGTTATCCTGGAACCGCCCGGGTGGAATCTGCAAAAAGCCAATCAGACATTCATTGACATGTTCAGGATCATGTCCGGCACGGACGATTACACCGCCCTTACGATCCCGGGGATCTCCCCTGAAGTCCAGCCGGACGGCGACCCTTCCCCGGGAAAAGCAGCGCGGATGATGGATATTGCCATGTCGAAGGGTTGGCACTTTTTCGAATGGCAATTCCTCCGCCTCGACGGAAACGAGTTCCCGGGGACGATATTGCTGTCAAAATGCGAACTGAGCGACAGGGCCTTCCTCCAGGCCACCATCCGCGACGTTACGGAGCGCAAGCATTCCCAGGAGCTGCTCGAACAGTCCGAGGAAAAATACCGGAGCCTGGTTGAAAAAACATCGCTTGGAATCGCGACGGTCAGTCCTGCCGGCGAAATCGTATATATAAACGAAGCGCTTCTTGATATGCTGGGATATCACCAGGATGAAATGATCGGTAAAAACTTCATCAATTTCATCCATCCCGATGACCGCGAACGCATCCGCAAGGAATACCAGTCCGGCTCGCAGGACCCGAGGGATAAGTTCGAAATTGAATTCCGGTTTATGCATAAAAACGGCAACGCGGTACACATTTATTCAACGCCGACCGTGTACCGTTTCAGGAACACCATTATCGGCTTCAACGCGATCATCCTCGACATAACCGGCCGAAAGCAGGCAGAAGAGCAGATCAGGTCATCCCTTGCAGAAAAAGAAGTGCTGTTGAAGGAAATCCATCACCGCGTTAAGAATAATTTCCAGATCATCATCAGTCTTATCAACCTTCAATCAAACACAATAAAGGATCCTGTCCTGCTGAAAATGTTTAACGATTCTACAAACCGCATCAGGGCAATGGCCCTTGTCCATGAAAAGCTCTACCGGTCGGAAGACATGACAAAAATAGATTTTGCATCATATATAAAGACAATTTCAGAAGAGCTGCACGGAAGTTACACGACAGGCGCCAACAGGCCTCAACTGATCATCGAAACCGAAGAAATCCAGCTCGGCATCGACCAATCGATTCCCTGCGGACTCATCGTTAATGAACTGATCACCAATGCCCTGAAATATGCCTTCCCCGACGGCGGAATTGCCGGCACCATCAGAATAACCCTGCGGCAGACCGGCGACAACGAAATAACCATGAGTGTGGCCGATAACGGGATTGGAATTCCCGAAAGCATACAAGTTGACAACACGACCTCCCTGGGCATGCAGCTTGTGGGTGTCCTGGTAAAACAGATACATGGGGAATTCAGCATTAACCGCACGGGCGGCACTGCCTGGACCATTATCTTTCCGATTTTTTTCACCGCCTGAGTTTTTTCGGCAACAACATGTTTTGAATAATTTCCAATGAGACATAATATTCTTTACTTGACAAAATTAATTTTATGATTATTTTCATAAAATGTCGAAATAGATACAAATGACGTACAACATGGGGGAACAGCATGAACCTGAGAATAAGAAATCGTGACAACATGACAATTATTTATCTTCATGGACGGCTGGATCTTTTTGAGGCGGAAATGGTCGAAAAAGAACTCTATGATATCGCTGAATCCAGTAATGCAAACCATATAATTTTAGTGCTCGAAGGACTTGACTACCTGAGCAGTTCGGGATTGCGCGTTTTTATTTCACTCAGGCGATTCCTCAGCATCAACGGACGCCAGCTTCTTCTGTGCAATAAGAATAATAATGCCGTCAATATATTCTTAAAAATCATCAATATTAAGGATATGCTGAAAATTTATAAAACAGAAGAAGAAGCGATTCGTCAGCTCGACGGGGGCAGAAAAGCATATACGAACAAAATTGCCTGATGCATTATAACCGGATACAGGACTTGACATGCAATTCATTTATGTAAAATGAGCCTTTCAGGCTCTTTTTACATAATACACCAGCAGAATGACCACTGGCACTGTCAAGGCAGCCAGGAGCAGATAATCCTGATACACCACCGACGGGTTGTAGACAACAGCCCCGATTATCCCGGCCAGGGCACCACCGATATGGGCATCATGGCCGATCAATGACCCGCCCCTCCCGATACCGTATAGAGAAATTATCATGAACAGTACCGCGTACACCCATGAAGGGAGCGGCACTGGAAACGGCAGGATATAAATACTCCCGCCGGGAAGAAGAAATATCGACGAGAAAATTACGGCGCAGACAGCGCCGGAAGCGCCAATAGCTGTATAATCCATATTCTTTCTTTTTATGGCCAGGGTAAGGAGATCGCCGGCCAGAGCACCTGAGCCATAGAGCGCCGCGGCAAGGCCCGGGCCAAAATTCCGCTCCACCAGCTCCCCGAAAGAATAAAAGCTGATCATGTTGAAAAGAAGATGGGCCCAGTTGGCGTGGAAGAGCTGCGAGGTCACGAGGCGGTACAGTTCATGGTCACGAAGAATCGCCCGCACTGAAAAAAGATTTTTTTCGAAGAGCCTTCTGTTCCCGAAACCGGTTATCGATGCAATGACGGTAAACCCGATGACGGCATACGTGACATAGGGATACTTCATTTCATCAGCACCCCGCGTTCATGCCCCGGTCTCCTCATACCGCCCTCATCCCGGTCATCAGATCATTTTCCATTCCGGTGGGGATTCTCCGGATATCGGCGCATCCCGCCTTTTCAAGCCACTGCCGCATTTCCTGTTCAGTATAGGTGTCGCCCTTCTGCGTGTTCACGAGCATGTTCAAGGCGAACAGGGCGCCCCGCGCGGGAGCGGTCCGGTCGTCCTCCATGATGTGGTCCTGGATGACGATGATGCCGCCGGGATTCAGCGACCGATAGGCCTTCGCTGCAAGGGCGACATTCTCATCATATGAATTTATATGCACGATGGCCGACATGAAGACAAGGTCGTAGCCCGACCCGAACTCGTCCGTATTGTAGTCGCCATCCATTGTTGATATGCTGGCCGAAAGACCGCTCTCTGCTATGTATTTCCTGGTGAGTTCCGTGACCCGCGGCAGGTCAAACACAACGGCTTGCAGGCCGGGCTTCGCCTTGACGAAGGCCATGGAATACACGCCGGAACCGCCGCCCACGTCAAGAAGCCTGTTCACAGTACTCAGATCCAGGTGAGACACAAGGCGCTCCGCTGTTTTACCGGCGCGGTAATGCATTGCTTCGATAAAATTAACGAGGGAAAATTGGTCATATTCCTTCCTGGTGACCGACGTGCCTTTTTTGACCGCCTCGGTCAGGGTAGCCCAGGTACGGTAGACATTCAGCGAATGGCCGATGCGTGAGAGGTAATCTTCGGATCCCTTGACCAGGTATCGCCGCGAGAGATCGGTATTCATGAACCGCCCCTTTTCCTTGCGGAGAAAGCCCAGGGCGCACAGCGCGTTAAGGAGCCGATCGGTCGCCCTCCGGTCCGCTCCTATGGCGCCGGCCGTTTCCTCGCAAGTCATGCGTCCTCCGCCGATGACGGTAAAAATATCCAGTTCGAAGGCGGTGAGAATGATCCGGCTCTTCTGGAAGGCGGAAACCATTTCTATGATCTGGTCGGGACCGGTGATCGCGGGCCCGGCATTGTTATCAGGCATGGCACTGCTTCTCCTTCAATGATGGCATACAGTACCGGCAGTTATAAATTAAGCAATACTTTTATTGTGTCTGATACAACATGACCGGGAAAGATATCGAGTGAAGCCATGGTGAAAAACCGGTAGTAAACCGGCCCCAGGTTGATTCTACGCCCTGCACTGCCGTGCTATCTCGGAAAGATAGGCCCGGTAGCATCGGTTCGCCTGTTCTTCGGAAACATGCTCCAGGATAAAGCGGATATCATCGGCGTCATCCCGGTTAAAAAGGATTTTATCGCAGGCATCAAGTATGTGAATGACGGTATTTTTCCTCAGCATGGCAATCCTCCTCGTCCATGAGAGTCCGGTTTATATATCGGACGGATTGGCATTAATTATCACTTCATTTCAGGTCGAATCACGGAATTTTCCAGTTCCCGCTCCGGCGCCATCCCGGAAAAAGCCCCGGGCGGCGCCGGCCGGTTGTGCTATTCCGTTTTTTTCTTTCTCCTGAAAACAGCCGCAATGGCCTTCCTTTTCCAGATAATCAGCCCGGCAATTGCCGCCAGGGGAAGAAGGTATATGATAACCCAGAGAAGCCTCAGCAGAAAGTTCACCATGCCGACGACGGCATTGAAATAATTCGGCACATTGATGCGGTCCGGCCCCTTCAGGTCCACGTGTATCCACGCCCAGGTGACCTTGTCCCGGATTTTCCACTTTCCATGTTCCGCCGTGTCGAGCCTGTC
>CAZZHU010000008.1:0-14793 GCA_964654045.1 uncultured Leptospirales bacterium | reverse complement strand
GCTCTGGGTCAGGGAATTTTCAATTTCACTCCAGTTCCTGGCTACCGGGGCCACCTGCACTGCAGCGGTGTTTTTCCGGACAATACGGAGTTGTTCGCGCTTCACCGTCCGTTCCTGGAGCGCCATCTCCTCCGTGTGGTCCGTCACGTTGATTGTTTCCGAGACCAGTATCCCGACCCTGTCGAGCTCTTGCAGAGCCTCATAAATCTTATCCGATTTTATCAGCACATCCGAAGCCACGACCGGCGGCTGGTCCTTCAGGGAGGTTCCCGCCTGTTTGATGAAACCGTATTTCGCCACAATACCCAGCAGTTCATGCCGGGACTTCTGCAGATCGCCGCTTTCGTAGGTGAGGTCTACCCGGTACTCCAAAAGACGCTCTTTCGCGAACTCCATGGGCTCAAGAAAATGCCCGATCAGGCCGCCCCTGTCCTTCTCCTTTCTGCCGCGAACGGTTTCCCGCTTCTCCTCATCAACCGCTTTATCGGCACTGCTCAATGCCTGCCCGGTTACAGCGCTCTTTTCTTCCATGGCGGCAGGCGGACTCACATCCTGTGGTGATTCGGCTTTTTTACATGACAACGATGGGAATAAGATCAGTGCGCAGATCAGCATCAGCGAATAAATCCTGAACATATACATAGTGGTTTCCTCCTCTTGATATTTGACGCGGCAGGACAATATATGGTTCTCGGAAAATGACGGACTCGCTATGGTAAGCATTTTTTTATCATTGCAATTACTTTTTCCAACAGGCGGCATCGTCCGATGCTACTTCCACCAGACAATCTTCCAATCACGCCTGCGAGCCACCCGCTCAAGCTTACGGTCAGGGGTCACGCAGACAGGATTTCCGACCGCTTCAAGAACGGGAAGGTCCGCGATTGAATCAGCATAGTAATACGCGTCCTTCAGGACGAACCCTTTTTCACGGCAATAGCGAATTGCCCGGTCCAGCTTTTCCCTGCCATGGCAGTAACATCCTTTAAGCTTTCCGGTGAGACGGCCATCGACGACCTCAAGCTCGGTGCAGAGAACATCATCCATCCCCAGGACTTTCTTCATCTCTTTGCAGATAACCGTGGGCGATGCCGAAAGTATCACGGTTCGGGCGCCGCCATCCCGATGGCGCTGTATCTCCTCGCGCGCATCATCGCGGACCAGGCCTTTGAGTTCATCAATCCATTCGTTGGCAATAGGAGCGATTGCTTCGACGCTCATGCCGCCGTACCATTTCATCCAGCGTGAAACCGCGTCGTGGGGAGTGATGATGCCAAACCGGTACAGCGCATTGATAGCTATCGCTTTGCGTATCTCCTTTCTGCCGATAATGCCATGATCACGGGAACCCTTGAACATGACGCGTCCGCTTGACGTGTTCACTATGGTGTGGTCCAGGTCAAAAAAAGCTACGTGCATTTTCTTTTACAGCTTCCCTGTGATTTGCGGTCAAAGAACCGTCTTTCATGCAGAAACCTGCCTGCGATACGTTCCGGCAATCTCCGGATGAGATAGGTGTCATAAAAATAGATTTCCCGCGCCAGAAACCTGACCCGGTTTCCCATGCTGAGATAACGCGTCGTGGGTGTCGGCGCCGGGCTGGCCGCCATGCCGAGGTCTTCCGCCAGCATCATGGAGCGTTTCATGTGCAGCGGGTCGCTCACGACAAGGAACGTCTTAAGTCCGCTTCTCATCGCCACCTCCCGCGCGAAGAAGAGGTTTTCCTCCGTCGTAGCCGATCTGTCCTCCCCGAGAATATCCTTACGCGGTACGCCCTGACCGGCCGCGTACAGCGATGCCACGGCTGAAGCCGCCGGCTCATCAATGCTGTCCCTGGCCCCGGTGAAGATTATTTTTTTCACATAACCGCCGCGGTAAAGCCGGACAGCATGATTGATCCGCTCGCGAAAAACCGGGCTCGGCTTATCGCCGTACGACGCGGCTCCAAGAACGATCGCGGCATCCGCCCTGCCGGAAATTACGTTATTTCCATATGCAAGAAAATCGTGCATGGTATATATCCCTGCGGCCACGCACAACGTCGCTATTACTATCAGTATGATTGCATGCAATCTCATAGAGACATCGTCCTGAAAATGGAATAACATCACAATCTCATTATATGAACCGTGAAACACGGTGACAAGTACAATTTGTAAATGAAATATCCTAATAGGCGGGGAGGACTTTCCGAAAACCATAAACGCATGTCCAACCGCCGGGATGAAGGCTTTCCGGAGTTCTCCATTCCATGTCAGTTCGATTCAAAGCGGAATGACAAACAGGCAGGTTATGCAAGACGCATAATGCAGGGTGGCATACGATAACTATCGGACACCGCCTGCTGCCATTAAAGATTCATCGGCTTCGGTTCCTGCTTTTCGCTGTCCCAGTATGGTGAGATTTCAAGAAGGCGGTTGACCACTTCAGGCATGACGGACAGCACATAGTCTACTTCGTCAGCGGTCGTGTAACGGCTCAGGCTGTACCGGATTGACCCGTGGGCCGAGGTAAAGGGAACGCCCATGGCCCTGAGGACATGGGAAGGCTCCAGCGAGCCTGATGAGCATGCAGACCCGGATGATGCCGCGATACCCTTGCCGTCAAGATACAACAGTATTGCCTCCCCCTCAATGTAGCCGAACCCGACGTTCGTGGTATTGGGAACACGCTTTCCGGGCTCACCGTTCAGGCTCGCGTTATTAAAGGCCGCCAGGATTCCTTTCTCGAGCCTATCCCGGAGGCCTCTAACCTTCGTGGCATATTCGGAAAGATGCTTCAAAGCCAGTTCCGCCGCGGCCCCGATGCCGATAATGCCGGGGACGTTTTCCGTCCCGGGCCGCCTCCCCTTTTCCTGGTGGCCGCCGTACAGTATCGGGCGCATCCTGGTGCCGCGCCGGACGTAGAGCACGCCGATCCCCTTGGGAGCGTGGAACTTGTGACCGGAAATGGTGAGGAGGTCGCATTGTATCCTGTTCACGTCAATGGGTATCTTGCCCGCGGCCTGGACCGCGTCGACATGAAAGGGAACGCCCCGCTCTTTTAAAAAAAGGCCGATTTCCTCAACCGGGAAAACGACGCCCGTTTCATTATTTGCATACATTATTGACACGATAGCGGTATCATCATCAACGGAAGCTCTCAATGCGTTCATGTCCAGGTTCCCGGCGTGATCAACCGGAATATATGTGACGCGGTATCCTTCTTTCTCGAGTTTCTTGTAGAGCGACAGGATCGCGGGGTGTTCAACCCGGGAAGTGACGATATGCCGCCTGTCCCGGTAATACGCCAGCACTCCCTGGACCGCCATGTTGTCGCTTTCGGTCCCGGTTCCGGTGAAGACAATTTCATAATCGTTATCCGCGCCGATGAACTTTGCCACGTTCATCCGTGCCCGGGCCACTTCCCTGCCGACGGAGCCGCCAAAACCATGCATGCTGGAAGGATTACCATACCGGTCCTTCAGAAACGGCATCATCGCGTCCAGGACCTCCGGCGCGATCATTGTCGTGGCATTATTATCGAGATAAACGGTTTTTTCCATGTCATCACCCTTCCAAAGTATACGCGGCTTATTTCACTTCATGGACAACGATGTCCTCTTCCACAAACTCACGGAGCTTGGCCTCCACCAGGTTTTTCAGGGTTACATCGGAGACCATGCAGTTCACGCAGTGTCCGCGCAGCCCCACATGGACGTTTTTGTTGTCAATGTCGATAAGCTCGATATCGCCGCCGTCTTTCTGGAGCATCGGCCTGATAACGTTGGCGATGGTTTCCTCCACCAGCTGCATCCGCTTAATATTCGTCAGGGGTTTTTTTGCCGCCTTCCCGGTTTCCGCCTCGCGGACCTCGCCGGCCATCTCATGGAGAATATCCTCAATCTTCGGTATGCACGAACCGCAGGCCCCGCCGGCCTTGGTGTAGTTGGTAACGTCCTCGACGGTCTTGAGGTTATTCTCGCGTATGACGTTCCTGATCAGGTTTTCAGTCACGCCGAAGCAGTGGCAGATAATCTCTCCTTCGTTATCAACATGGTCGGTTATTTTCTCGCCGCGCCAGTTGGCAAGAGCCTTTTCCAGCGCTTCATTCCCCATGACGGAGCAGTGCATTTTTTCTTCCGGGAGACCTCCCAGAAAATCCGCGATATCCTTGTTGGTTATCTTTTGCGCTTCCTCAACGGTTTTCCCGATGATCATTTCCGTCAGGGCCGATGAAGAAGCGATGGCGCTTCCGCATCCGAAGGTTTCAAACTTGGCGTCACGTATAATATGGTTCTCGTCTATGGAGAGATATAATTTCAGGGCATCGCCGCATACGATACTGCCAACTTCAGAAACGGCATTGGCATTATCTATCTTGCCCACATTTTTCGGGTGCATATATAATTCTTTAACTTTATCAGTATAGTCCCACATATCAATCCTCCTGCGAATTAGCTGAACAATCTGTCATCACATAAAGCATCTGTCAAATATATATTTCTAATATCACAAAATCAGTTATATTAATATACTCTAAAATACTTAAAATGTCGAGTTCATATTTGAAAAAATCATGCCTTTTTTCATTAGAAACAGGGAATATTAAATAATAAGCGATTATTCAGAAATATACTTTACGCCGGGTATCATTCCTCCGTTCAACATGCAGATAAGGAACTGCTGGAGATATGTATGTTCATTGATACTACACTTAATATTAGCAATGATTGTTTAAGTAAAATTTCTGATGCTGCCCGCCTGTCCGGTAAAACCCGCACTGAAATCATTTCACTCTGGATGAAAAATGCCATGGATGTCAGGAAACACCAGGTCAGATTCGGAAGGAGAGTGCAGTATCAGGGAAGGGCCGGGGCGGATAACTGGCGCACGATTCACGTGCGATTCAGGCCTGATGATTATATGTATTAATGAAAAGAGTCATTGATAATATAACACATTGGACCATAATCTGGGGATTTCCGCCAAACATACAGAAATATCTTCCCGGTAAACGATCAACATTAGAAAAGATCCAGTAAATCTTCCGGCTTTTTCAGTAAGAGCTTTGCCCCATTGGCAGATAACTCATCCGCATCCCTGAAACCCCAGAGGGCCCCCGCGGGAAACATGCCTGCCGCCACGGCGGTCTTCATGTCGGTATCGGAATCGCCAAGGTAAAGAAAATCGCCGGGCCGGATCCCCATTTCCCGGGCAATGAATAAGGCAGCTGCGGGGTCCGGTTTTTTGGGCATCCTGTCCGATGCGCCCATGATTATATTGAAACGCCAGGAACCGAGAAAATGACGGCACATTATGCGGGTAAAATCATCCGGCTTGTTTGACAGGATAGATTGGGGAACATTGCGTTTTTGCAATCCTTCAAGCATCTTTTCAACGCCGGGATAGAGCCTGGTCTTTTCGCCCCACCGGCGCGAGTATTCCTCGCGCATTTCAGCGGAAATTTCCGATGACCGGGTATCATCGTTACAACCGTCGGGCAAAACCCGTTGCGCCAGATCGCCGATACCGCCGCCGACAAATTTCTTATAACGTTCAATCGGATGCGACGGGAACCCGCTCCTTTCCAGCACCGCGTTCATGGATGCGGCTATGTCTTCCAGCGTATTCAGCAGGGTGCCGTCCAGGTCAAATAACACCGCTTTAACATTCATGTGCCACTCTTCTGGTAATACTTCGCATTGCCTTTCCATCAGCACTATCAATCATGGCTTATACGCCTTTAAGAACAACATCCTTCACATATTCCCCGATTGCCATTGAGCTTGTCAGGCCCGGTGATTCTATTCCGACAAGGTTCACAAAACGCGGAAAGCCCTTATCGCTTTCTTCCCTGATATAAAAGTCCTTTACCCCGGCGTCACCGGGTCCCTGGATCTTCGGCCGAATGCCGGCCATATCCGGGTGGAGATCCTCAATTGCTATGTCCGGAAAAATCTTTTTGGCTGAAAGGTAAAAATACTCTCTCTTCCCGCTGCTTACCGAATAATCATCGGTGCTGTTTACATATTCGGTGTCGGGACCGAACCGGATCCTGCCGCCCACATCAATGGTGACGTGCACCCCCAGGCCGGTCAATTTTTTTTCAGGCACCGGATATATCAGATGCTGACAGCGCAGTTTACCCGAATAGGAGAAATATGATCCCTTGCAGGGATGGAGTACCGGCGCCGCCACCGACAGCATCCCTGCTATGGATGCTGCAGAAAGCCCCGCGGCATTGATCACATACTCGGAGGTAAACCTGGTCCCGTCATCCAGTTCGATTTCATAGCGGTCATCGAGGCGTAAAGAAACCACGGCGGCATTATACAGCACGGTCCCGTTGCATTTTTTAATATCAAATTCGAAGGCTTTCATCAAGGAATGGCTGTCGACGATTCCTGTTTCCTTCAGATACAATGAGGCGTGAACATTAATCCGCGGCTCAAGATGGAGGGATTCTTTTTTATCCAGCAACACCACGTTTTCGACATTGTTTTTGTCCGCCTGGCTCCTGAGCCATTCCAGGTCGGCTTCTTCATCCGGGCCTGTCGCGATTATCAGTTTTCCGCATTTTTTATGGGGGACATCCTTTCGTGAGCAGTAATCATACATGAGCGCTCTTCCCCGCACGCAGAGCCGCTGTTTCAGGCTCCCTTCGCGGTAATAGATACCGGAATGGATGACCTCGCTGTTCCGGGAACTGATCCCGCGGCCGAAGGTCTTTTCTTTTTCCACGACCAGGAGATCGCCGCTATCGTCCCCGGCATCGACAAGTGCCCTGGCGATTGCAAGGCCCACTGCACCGGCCCCGATAACCGTATATTTAAAATCCATTGACTCGCCGCCGCCATCGGTCTCGCATCAGCGCTTATCGTAATTCTTTTCTATCCACGTGCGGTATTCCCCGCTTCTGACGCGGGCCGCCCATTTCTCATTATCGAGATACCACCGGATTGTCTTTTCGAGGCCGCCGTCGAAGTCATAGCTCTGGCTCCATCCCAGTTCCTTCTTGATCTTGTCGCAGTTTATGGCGTAGCGGCGGTCGTGACCGGGGCGGTCTTTCACGAAGGTAACCAGCTTTTTATAATAATCCTTATCCTTTCCCATGGCCGCGCCCATCTTTTCGCACAGCACGTGAACGAGCTTCAGGTTCTCCCATTCATTTTCACCGCCGATATTGTAGGTCTCACCGGTCCTTCCCCTGCTGACAATGAGCCACACCGCCGCGTTGTGGTCGTCGACATAGAGCCAGTCGCGGATATTTTTCCCGTCGCCGTATACCGGCAGGGGCTTTTCATCCTTGATGTTCTGGATCATCAGCGGAATGAGCTTCTCCGGGAACTGGTACGGGCCGTAATTATTGGAGCAGTTCGAAAGCGTCACCGGGATGTTGTAGGTATGGCTGTAGGCCATGACCAGGTGGTCTGACGACGCCTTGGATGCCGAATAGGGGCTCCTCGGGTCATAGGGAGTGCTTTCGAAAAAATAGCCCGTACCGCCGAGGGAGCCGTACACCTCGTCGGTGCTTATGTGGTGGAAGAGTACCTCATCCCTGCCGCTCCAGCATTCGCGGGCCACTTCCAGCAGGTTGAAGGTGCCCATGATATTGGTTTGAATGAATTCCTTCGGCCCGAAAATCGAGCGGTCCACGTGGGATTCGGCGGCAAAATGGATCACCGTGTCAATATCATACCTGTCAAAGAGAGCCTTTATCCTTTCAAAATCACACACATCGACCGTCTCAAAAAAATAACGCTTCCCCCCGTGGGTATCATCAATGTCAGCGAGATTTTCAGGATTGCCCGCGTAGGTTAGTTTGTCCACATTGACAATGGTTCCGGTAAAGCCGCTTTGCCCGAACAGATGCCTGATAAAGTTTGACCCGATAAAACCGGCCCCGCCGGTTACCATAATATTGGTGAGCTTTCTCATCTGTGTCTCCACTATTTATGATATCATTTCCGCAGATTGGCAATGCATTCTTCCAGCGCCTCGCGCCAGGGCCGGCACCGGACACCCAGGTCGCGGATAATCTTATCTTTTAACAGATATGAATTCTTCGGCCGCCGCGCCTTCGTGGGATACTCGGCTGTCGTGATGGGCAGGATCCGGACGTCCCGGTCAACCAGGCCGTACCGCCGCGCCAGGGCGTATATCTCCACGGCAAACTCGTGCCAGCAGGTCCTTCCCTCGTTCGTGTAATGATAGATGCCGTAGCGCGCCGAGTTACCCTCCACGATCGCCATTATCGCGGCGGCAAGGTCCCCGGTGTAGGTGGGGCTGCCCCACTGGTCGGCCACGACCCGCACCTCGTCCCGCTCCCCGAAAAGCCTGATCATGGTATGGAGAAAATTCTTCCCCGTTTCGCCGTAGAGCCACGCGGTCCTGAGAATGAAATAACGTGTCATGGCAGAGGCTACATTCCGCTCTCCGGCGAGCTTGCTCTCGCCGTACGCGCCAATCGGGTTGGTGGCGTCATCCTCCCGGTAGGGGTCTGATTTCTCTCCGTCATACACGTAGTCGGTCGAGACATGCACCAGCGCCGCGCCCTTTTCTTCCGCGACCCGCGCAATGTTCAGAACGCCGTCAGCGTTCACCTGGAAGGCCTTTTCCCGCTCGTCTTCCGCCGCGTCCACGGCCGCGTAGGCGGAGCAGTTGATGATCCAGCCGATATCGTGCCGCGCGGCGAAATCCCTGAGCGCCGCGTAGTCCGTTATGTCAATATCGATGTCGGACATTACGTGGGGCCGCGAGCGCCGCTTCAGCAGTTTCTCGACATCCGTACCGAGCATGCCCCTGTTGCCGATAAGCCAGATCACAGGCCCTCCAGTTCTTTCAAATACGGAAGCTTCCTGTCCTTGCCGGAGACGACGGGATCCTGGACCGGCCACGCGATACCGACATCCGGATCATCCCACCTGATGCCGCCATCGAGGGCCGCGTCATATTCCTCGGTGCACTTGTACAGGAGGTGGACATCGTCCGTTAACGCCAGGAAGCCGTGGGCGAAGCCGGCCGGAATAAAGAGCATCCTGTTGTTTTCATCGGAGAGCTCGATGCTCATCCACCTCGTAAACGTGGGAGATCCTTTCCGCAAATCCACGGCAACGTCCCATACCTTTCCGCGCATGACGCGTACCAGTTTTCCCTGGGACCGGGGCGCCCGCTGGAAATGGAGGCCGCGGATGACATTGCGTATCGACAGGGAGTGATTGTCCTGGACAAAATGGAAGGAGATCCCGGCGCGCGCGAAGTCAGACTCCTTGTACGACTCAAGGAAAAAACCGCGATCATCCGGGAACACCCGTGGTTCCACGAGAACGAGGCCGCTGATTTCGAGGTTTGTGAATTTGAACGGCATCAGAACACTTCCTGCTCGAGAATTTTCAACAGGTAATCTCCATAACCTGATTTCCTGAGGGGCTCCGCTATCGTGCGCAGCCGCGCCTCATCGATATAGCCCTTAACGTAGGCGATCTCCTCGATGCAGGATATTTTGAGGCCCTGCCTGTCCTCTATGGCCTTGACGAATTGAGCCGCTTCCATCATGGACTCATGGGTGCCGGTATCAAGCCAGGCAAAACCGCGGCCCATGATCTTGACCTTGAGCTTTCCGCGCTTCAGGTACTGGTTGTTGACCTCGGTGATCTCCAGCTCCCCCCGGGCCGACGGCTGGATCGATTTCGCAATCGAGACAACTTCGTTATCGTAGAAATAGAGCCCCACCACCGCGTAATTCGACTTCGGCTGCTTCGGTTTTTCCTCGATGGACAAAACGGTTCCCTGCTTATCGAAATCGACAACGCCGTACCGCTCGGGATCGTTCACGTAGTACCCGAATACCGTCGCCCCTGATTCAGATGAGGCCGCGTCCACAAGCATCTCGGTGATGCCGTGGCCGTAAAAGATATTGTCCCCCAGGACCAGGCACACCCGGTCCTTCCCGATGAATTCCTCCCCGACGATAAAGGCGTCCGCAAGGCCGCGGGGGCTGTCCTGCACCTTGTAAGAGAGGGTCAATCCCAGCCTGCTGCCGTCCCCGAGGAGCTCCCTGAAATGGGGAACGTCGCCGGGTGTCGATATGATGAGAATGTCCCGTATCCCCGCCAGCATGAGCGTGGAAAGGGGATAATAGATCATCGGCTTGTCATAGACCGGGAGTAGCTGTTTGCACATGATATGCGTTATCGGATAGAGCCGTGTGCCTGATCCTCCTGCCAGAATTATTCCTTTCATAAAATAATGCCTCGACCTGTTAAATTAATAATAGTCCCCAAAAACCTTATCAGACCTGTCTAAAAATCCCCCCTCCCGAGACCGGGGAATTATTGGATACCCGTGCCGGTTCTTGTTGAATCCAGCCTGATATTCAGAAATCGTACATTGAGTAAACTACACCGGGAGCAAGGCGTTTATTCTATTTTTATGCCATTACACGTCAACGGGAAAAATTAATTTTATTAAGCCCCCTTGCATATCCCAGCCACATGATACACCAGGATCCCGTAGGCAACCGTGACGTTAAGGGACTGTTTCAGGCCATGCATGGGAATATCCACGGCCATGTCGCTCAGGGAGAGAAGCTCATCGGTTATGCCCTTCACCTCGTTGCCCAGGACCAGGCAGAGCGGGAATGCGTAGTGCGCCTCGGTATAGGGGACGCTCCGGCTGGTGTGCTCCAGGGCCGCGATCCGGTATCCGCGGTTCCGGAGTTCGCGGATGACCTCAAACTGGTTCGGGCGGTATTCCCAGGGAACGCTCTCCACGCTTCCCAGGGCGGTCTTGTCGATTTCCGGGCGGGGCGGATATCCGGTGTAGCCGCACAGGTAGAGCTTCTCGATCCCGGCCCCGTCGGAGGTCCGGAAAATGGACCCCACGTTGTAGAGGCTCCGTATGTCCTCGCATACCACGGTCACCGGAAACCTCTTCATGTTCCTGAGATCATCGAGCGCGGGACGGGCCGATTTCAGCTCCTGGTGCGATAATTTTCTGATCGCGTCACGCTCCATGGCACGGTTCCACTCTCGTAATTTTTCATTTCCCCGACAGGCCGCTGAAACGCACCACGGGCCAGTTTCTCTCACGGGCCCGCGCTTCCAGGAGGCGGTCAGGATTGACCGCGAAGGGAAATCCCGTCTGCTCCAGAAACGGCGCATCATAGATGCTGTCGCCGAAAAACGCGCAGCGTTCCAGGGGAATCCCCGCGTCCGCGGCATAGCTTTTTCCCAGGGCAACCTTTCCCTCGCCAAAGCTGTAAGGCTTCACCGGGTCCGTAAAGCGTCCGCCGTCGGTATGGAACCGGTTGGCGATCATGCCGTCCATTTCCAGATACTCCGCATAGGGCCCGGCGATGCACTCGTTCTGCGCGGTAAGGAGAACGACCCGGCATCCGTTTTTTCTCAGCCGGGATATCAGCTCCGCGGCATCCCGGTATATATGATACCGTCCCGACTCGTCAAAAAAGGCTTTGGCCAGTGTTCGGAATTCTTCAGCGGTGAGGGGACCGACGCGGTATCTCTGGTACCTCATATATTCCCCGATGAGCATCCGGCCCTTTCGGAATCCGCGGTACAGCTTCAGGAGCCACGCCCGTTCCGCCCAGCCCCTGAGGTCCCGGTGCGCCCGCCATGAGGCCCAGAGGGAATCGGTATCGACGTCGGTTATTGTTTCGTCCAGATCGAAAAAAACGATAGCGGCGCCGGACAATATTTCAGGGATGTCACGGTTTTTCATCATCTGACCAGTTCAGGGAATCATTTCTCCCGGGAGATACATCTGGCGAAGGGAGCTCAATAATTCAAGGATTTTATGCGGGGCGCGGCACAAATTCTCACTCATCGACAATAAGGGCCATGCCGTGGAGCTCCCGCACCATGCGGTCCAGGTCGCGGGAATGATCCGAAAGCTTCCGGGCCCCCTCGGAGTAGACCTGCGTGATTTCATTCAGGCTGGTGATCGACTTCACGATCTCACCCATGGACGTCTTCTGGTCGTCCATGGACCGCTTTATCTCATCGGACATGGTCATGACCGAGCCCGCTTCATCAATGACCCTGCGGTTGATCTCCTTCTGATTATCCATCTGCTGCGAGATCTCCCCGATCTCGGCGCTGATGGCGCCCACGCCGTTTATGATCTTCATGATGGTGGCGACCGTCGCCTCCACGTTGGCCATGCCACGGCCGATCTCCTCCACGCTGGCCTTGATGAGCCCTTCGATCTCCTTGATGCTGGCGGCGGTCTGGTCGGCCAGCTTGGAGATCTCGTCGGCAACCACGGCAAAACCCCTGCCGGCCTCCCCGGCCCGCGCCGCCTCGATGGCCGCGTTCAGGCTGAGGAGGTTCGTCTTGTCCGATATATCGCCGATCATGCCCACGATGCCGGTCATCTGCCCCGAGCTCTCGTTGACCTTCGTGAAGCTCCGGCTCATGGCGCTGAGCACGTCGCCGCCGCGGTTTGCCACCCCGGACACCTCGTCGGCCAGGGTAAAGGCCTTCTGGATCCTCCCGGCGATCTCGCGGATGGTGCCGGAGAGCGTCTCGATGTTCCCCGTGAGGGACACCATGCTGGTGTACTGGTGCATCACGCTGTCGGACACCATGTCGACACCGCTTGATACCTCTTCCGACGTCGCGGTAATCTGCTCGATGGCCGACGCCTGGCCCTGGGATTGCAGGGAGAAGGAATCGGACTCCTTCAACAGCCCGCTCGAATTGTCCGATAACTTTTCTGAAACGCCCTTGATGGAATCATAGAGGCCCTTGATGACCCGGTACTGGTCCTCGTTCTTCCGTGCTTCCTCCGCGGAGCGGTCCAGGGCCGTTTTATTTATCTTGAAAATCTGGTGCGATATAAGCCCGACGAACACGATGGAAATCCCGCTGTCCGCCAGGTAGTCGATGATGGTATTCTCGTCCAGCTTGAATTTATCCGAGATAAAAAGGACAAAGAGCGCAAATATTATAATGTTGATGGCGGAATACAGAAGAATCACGATTTTTTTCTTTGATACCACCAGGGGCGTCAGCACCAGCAATGCCGGTATATATACGACAGTATTGAGGACCATGACGGGACTCCTGCTTTCATCAAAAAACATGGTGGCCCATCCGGCACTAAGGGTTATGATGAGGATCATGTTCGCCGCGGTTCCGTATCGTCCTTTTTTGAGAAAAAAGACCGCAACGATGACAATAATCATGACCAGGACCAGGGGTGCATTGACCTCAACGGCCACCTGGCCGGTAACCAGGTTCATGACAAGGATGACCGGCACGAGCAATAAAACGATGAGGGATATGGTGAGAATTATCCGCGATTTTTGCCGCAATATATAGCTTGAATCATTATAGAAACCAAGAAAGTAATTGTTCAATTTCAATAACATACCAGCTCCGTATTCACCCTTGAAACCGTGATATCTGCCATACCCGTAATCCAGCCATCCCCGCCTCTATTGTAATAACCCTGAGAACCCGATGGTCAACCATTTTATTTTTTCCCGGTCCCCTGTGTGACTGCGGCCGATGTCATGTCAATCTTCTGACAACAATTACGGTGCAGTCATCGCCGGGCGGTTTTATGCCCAGAAACGCGTAAAATTCCTCCAGGATATGATCCAGTATCGCCCGGGCTGAGTCATGGGGCCCGCTCTGGAAGGATTCCAGGATGCGTTCCCGGCCGTATTGCTCCGACTCTTCGTTGACGCTCTCGTCAAGACCGTCGGTGTAGAGCAGCAGGGCGTCATTGCGGGCCATGCGGAACTGCACGACATCAAAATCACCGCTGATCGAGTCCATGCCCAGGATGGTCCCCCGCTGCTCCCTGTCCACGGGTTTGACGGCGCTGACCCTGCCGGTGCTGTCGCGCCTGATCAGGAGGGCGTGATGGCCCGCGTTTACGTATTCCACGCGGTCATCCCGGAACCGCAGCACGATGCCGCTCAGATAGTTATCGACATTGCTGATATCCGATTTCAGATCAGCATTCACCTTCTCCACGACCTTGCCGAGACCGGCATTATTCATGAGGGTGAAATTCCTTCCAAGGATCGATTTCGCCAGGAGGGTGAAGATACCCGCCGATATGCCGTGCCCCGAAACATCAAAGAGAGAGAGGCCGATGAGTCTGCCCTCATCCAGGTAGAAATCGTACAGGTCACCTGAAACGCCCGACTTGGGCCGGTAGGTAAAGGCGATTTCCCATTCATCGGACAGGGGCGGTTCCCTGGGAAAGAGACCCTCCTGCACCCCGACCGCCATGGCCATGTCCAGGGACGCCACCCGCTGCGCCTCCTCAAGCTCCGCGTTGGTATGGACCAGGCGATCATTGATCGCCTCGAGCTCCTCCATGGCCGCGTGGAGCTCCTCGGTGCGCTCGACCACCTTCTGCTCCAGATTCCGGTTCAGCTCCTCCACTTCGCGCTGGAGCCTGGCATACCGGTTCATCAATATCTGTGCCATGGAAAGTATTATGATGATGTAGGCGTATTCGACCAGGTATATGAACGGATACACCGCTGCCCCCACCAGGACATCGTTGACCACGGCGAAAAAGAATATGACAAAGGAAATGAGGAGGGGCAGTATCTTCCTGTTGCCCGACCGGTAATCCTTTACGATCAGGTAGAGGATCCAGACATATCCCGCCATCATGGATACATATTGTATCAGGTAGATGATGCCGGGATCGACTTCCCGGTACGTGATGCTGATCAGGTCGCCCAGGCTGACATGCTTCAGCATCGGATTGTTCAGGGACAGGGTCAATTCGTTCCTGACGGCAAGCCCCAGGATGAAGATGACGA
>CAZZHU010000007.1:0-50109 GCA_964654045.1 uncultured Leptospirales bacterium | reverse complement strand
CCGACCTCTGCCGCGGGCCGCACCTGCCCTCCACCGGCGCCCTCAAGGCCCTCAAGCTGACCTCGACCTCCGGCGCCTACTGGCGCGGCACCGAGACCAACCCGATGCTCCAGCGCATCTACGGCATCGCCTTCCCCGACAAGAAACTGCTTGCCGCCCATCTCGAATTTCTCGAGGAGGCGAAGCGCCGGGACCACCGCCGCCTCGGCAAAGAGCTCGACCTCTATTCTATCCACGACGAAACCGGCGCGGGTCTCGTACTCTGGCACCCGAAGGGAGCCTGTTTAAAGAATATTATAGAAGACTTCTGGCGTAAAGAGCATTTCAGGAACGGCTATGACCTGGTGGGCACCCCCCATATCGGAAAATCCCAGCTATGGGAGACGAGCGGTCACCTCGACTTCTACACCGAGAACATGTATTCATCCATGGACATCGACGGGCAGCCCTATTACGTCAACCCATGAACTGCCCTTTCCATATCAAGATCTACCAGAATAAAGGGTGGTCGTACCGCGAGCTTCCGCTCCGGTGGGCCGAGCTCGGCACCGTGTACCGGTACGAGCGGAGCGGCGTGCTCCACGGGCTCCTCAGGGTGCGCGGCTTCACCCAGGACGACGCGCACCTCTTCTGCCGCCCTGACCAGATGCCCGACGAGATCGACCGCGTCCTTGCTTTCTGCCTCTACATGCTGCGCGCGTTCGGGTTCGAGGACTTCAAGGTCTACCTGGCAACCCGTCCGGCTGAAAAATCGGTCGGCGACGAGTCGATGTGGCAGGAGGCAATCAAGGCCCTCGAGGCGTCGGTCAGGCGCGCGGGGATCGAGTACGAGGTCGACGAGGGCGGCGGCGCCTTTTACGGCCCGAAAATAGACATCAAGATAAAAGACATTCTCAACCGCGAGTGGCAGTGCTCCACCATACAGTTTGATTTTAACCTCCCCGAGCGGTTCGATCTGACCTATGTTGATTCCGACGGCAAGAAGCACCGTCCCTATATGATACACCGGGCCCTCCTGGGATCGCTGGAACGCTTCATAGGCGTCCTGGTCGAACACTACGGCGGCAAATTCCCGGTGTGGCTCGCGCCGGTGCAGGTAGTGCTCATAAACGTTTCCGACGAGGAGGCTGATGCGACCGGGCAGCTGCGGCTCCGCATGGTTGAACTGGGACTCAGGCCCGAGACGGACCGCAGGGACGAGACCATGGGATACCGGGTGCGGGACGCCATTGCGCACAAGGTCCCCTATATCGGCGTCATCGGGAAAAAGGAGGTCGCGGAAAACATGGTTTCCGTTCGGAAACGGGGGGAGAACAAGTCCGAATCCATGAAGGTGGACGACCTTATCAGCCTTATCAATGAAGATGTTAAAAACAAACGGTAAAAAATGTGATGTAAATTAAAATCCGTGTATCACTCCCGGAATCCCCCTTGTTCCCCGATGGGGGTATGTGAAAAATAATGTAATTTTGCTAAATGCCCCCTCAGGGGGCCTGGGGGATCTAAAAAAGATAAAATTTATAAAAACTAGTTGATTTTGACATGGAGTGTAGCAATTTTGTAAAATTCTTAAATATCATACGATATAAAAGAGGCAGGTAACATCGGGTCGCATATTATAACAATCATTCAGGGGGTGTTTAACGCTTGATAGACAAAGGAAGACGATCCAACTTGGATAAGTTTGATAAGTACAATGTCAACGAGGGTATAAAATCGCAGCAGGTCAGGCTCGTCGGGGAGGAGGGAGAACCAAAGGTCGTACCGACCGAAGACGCACTGAAGATGGCAAGAGAGAGGGAGCTTGATCTCGTGGAGATTTCCCCGAACCAGGACCCGCCGGTTGTGAAGATCATTGACTACAGCAAGTTCAAGTTCGAGCAGCTGAAAAAGGCCAAGGAGGCCAAGAAAAAGCAGAAAGTCATCCATGTTAAAGAGATCAAAATGCGGCCGAACATAGATTCGCACGATTTTGAACACAAGATTAAGCACGCGAAAGAATTTCTGGATGGTGGAGACAAGGTGAAATTCACCCTCATGTTCAGGGGCCGGGAGATGGTCCACCCCGAACTCGGGTTCGATGTCATGAAAAAGGTGAAGGAGCAGATAGAGAGTTTCGTCCAGATAGAAAAGGACATGTCGCAGGAAGGAAGAAATATAACGATGATTGTTTCCGCCAAGGTGAGCGGAGTCAAAACGAAATAATAACCGCACAAGGGGTAGCGAGATGCCAAAGGTGAAATCAAACAGCGGAGCTAAAAAAAGGTTCCGCATAACCAAAAAAGGGAAAGCCGTCCGCGCGCAGGGCTTTAAAAGCCATCTGCTGGAGTCAAAATCATCGAAACGCAAGCGGCAGCTCCGCGGAACAACGGTTACGAGCGACCGAGACCAAGCGGATCAAGAGGATGATTCCTTATAAATGATATCCGTTGCAATGGAGCGGGGCGCCTGATGTATATGCGGCAGCCGGAGCGCATCGCCGCCGTCGTCCCCGGATCCCGACCTGGATAAACAGAAATATACTATTAATATGATACGAGGGAGAGTACCACTATGCCGAGAGCAACAACTGGTAGAGTGCATCGCAAGCGAAGCAAAAAAATATTAAAGGACGCCAAGGGATTTATCGGCGCCCGGAGCACCATTTTCCGGACAGCGAAGGACGCCCGGAGACGGGCCCTGCAGAATTCCTTCATCGACCGGCGGAAAAAGAAGCGTGACTTCAGGGCGCTGTGGATCATTCGGATTGCCGCCGCGGCCAGGCTGTGCGGCATATCATACAGCAAATTCATAGCCGGCCTGAAATCGTCCAACATCGAGATCAACCGGAAAATGCTGGCCGAACTGGCCGCGAAGGATATGACCGCGTTTCAGCAAATAGTCGACAAGGTAAAGGAAACGGCGGCATAGCCGCAGCAGCAAATCCCGCCATGATTCTCATGAAACAGAAGGTTAGCGCTATCGGTATAGCGCTAATTCTGTTTCTGACCGCCGTGAACAGGGCCGATGCCCTGCCGCTCACCGAAACGATCTACATGGTCCCGGAGTATGCCGTCGAGATTTATCTCCGCGATGAGGTGTGTCAGACCGACCGCTGGTCCAGAAAGGACAGCATCGGCCTGGGATTCGGCGCGACAGATGAATTTTCCCTCTGGCTCAACTTTGATATCCTGAGCCAGAGCGCCTTCAGGATAAACAGGGCGGATATAGGCGACCTTTTTATTAAGGGAAAATTCTATATCGGCGATTTCGCCCGCAATCAGGTTCACCTGGGCTTCCTGATAAGCCTGCGGTTCCCGCTGGCCAAGAACGCCTATGCCAACGAAGAATGGCGTAATCTCGCCCTGGGCAAGTATGAATTGAAGATGGGGCCCTTCTTCCGCTTTGATGTCCTGGACGTTTTTTTCATCCACCTGAACATGTTCTACACCTTCCGCGAAGGCAACGCGGAGGACTTCTGGGGCGGCTTCTACCTGAACATAACAAAAAGTGAAACGTGGGAGAAGGTGTTTGGCCTGAACCCGAAGGCGAAAAATACATTCCTGAACATTGACAGGATCAAGAATGATTACCTGACCTTCTCAATGGCGTGGAATACGAATTATTTTTATCCCTTCGTGCCGTACATTGAGTGTAACGGGTCAGTCAGGGTCACCGGTGATTATATCAATACCGGCGATGTCCCCATCGAGGCCGCCCGGTATAACACCTTTTTAATGAGCGCCGGGCTCCGGTATTTTTTCATGGAGGCCCTGTACCTGGGGGTCTATACGGTGCAGAATCCGCTCCGGGCGTCGCAGCATAATTTCATCCAGGCCATCTACGGTATTGAAATGAGCATGCAGATATAGCTTACGACCTCACCCGCGCCTCGCGCACCCTCTCCTTATAAAGGAGAGGGTTTCCACAATTATGAATTGATTCTATTCCCCCTCGCCATTGTATGGAGAGGGGGTTAGGGGGTGAGGTTGAATTGGACCGGCGCCAAATTGCTCCTACAGACGCCTCGGAAATGTTCCTACACGCTAAACAGAATCCCGCCTACGGGCATGAAAAGGTCCTCTCAAAATATGGCTTGACTTAATAAACAAGTATTAGTATTAATTAAGTGTTATTATCTGTTTTCAGGGCATTTATGTGCGGATAATATTAATGCCGGCTGCCAGATCAGCCGAAAATATAATTACAGCGATTTACTTCCTTGCGACCATCAAACGCAGGGTAACGGAGGTAACACAATGATTTCCATGCAGCAACTTGAAGAGCTTGAAAGCCGTGTTGTCAAGGCCCTGCAGCTGATAGGCGATTTACGGACCGAAAATTCGAAGCTTGAAAACGAAAATGAAGAGATCAAGGGCGAACTTGAAGAAGCCCGACTCACCCTTGAGGAAAAAGAGCAGGAAGTTGAAAAGATAAGGAAAGAGCTCGACGAGGCCACCCGCGAGCTTGAGGAATTAAACGCCAAAGAAGAGGTCCTGGAGAAGAAGGTTATCGGTCTTCTCGGAAAACTCGACACGCTCGCACCGGGAGGGAGTATCCCGGCCGGTGTAAAAATAGAGAAGAAGACCTTTGACACCGCGAGGCCCGCGTCGCTCCGCGCGCCCCAGAGGAAAGAAGCGAAAGCACCGGTCGAGGACGATGACACCATTATCCTCGATGAACCGATGGATGATTATAGAGAAGAGGAAGTGAAGGTCGAGACTGTCAAAAAGTCGGAGACCGTCAGCATTGACGACGATGAAGATATCATAATCATCGATGACGAGGGGGACCTGGGCAAGAAGGGGAGCGACGGTGTTGCCCTGGAGACCGTGCGTGAAAAAGACGACGATATCATACTGCTCGACGAGAAGGACGAGGAGATCATCATCGAGGATGTCGATCATGACACCATCATCATTGACGAAGATGAACGGGCGCCCCGCGGCAAAGATAAAAATAAGAGCAAGAGCAGGGATGATGAATTCCTGATCATCGAAGACGACAAGTAAGCCTGTGGCGAGGTGTGCCGTGGAAGGAAACAGCGTAAAAGTAACGATATTCGGTCAGACATATACCATTAATGGTGAAGCCCCTCGCGACTACATTCACCAGATCGCCGAATACCTTGACGGCAAGATGGAGGAAGTGCGGAACAATTGCGCAATTACCAATCCGACGCAGGTGGCCATACTTGCCGCGCTGAATGTTGCGGATGAATACTTCCAGTTGAAAAACCTGAAATCGGGCGTTGACAGCGAAGTGGAGCGGAGGGCCATGGCCCTTATATCCATGCTCGATGAAGGGCTTATCGGTGATGTTTTTTCCAGGACCGCTCAGGCCGCGAAAAATTAAAAAATAATCCCTTCCCGGCCGGTGCTTTCTACCGGCCGCATGCATTTCCATATGCCGACTGGAGGCCGCCCATCCGGGTTTATCGGCCCGGTGCCCTGCGTTCCGGCCCGCGCCAGAATGCGGCGGATTAATTTACACTTTTACCCTGGTCCGAGGTATACTAGGTAAGTCGATGCAGGATTTAAAGCTGTTTACCGACGAGGAGCTTGTGCTGGCGTATAAGGCCGGAAACGAACATGCCTTTACCGAGTTATACGGCCGGTATGAACAGAAGCTCAAGCGCCTTATCTACTACTATATTCCCAATGTCGACGAAGCGAACGATGTGCTCCAGGATGCCGTCATACGGGTATTCAGGCATATTGAAACATTCGATGTGAGGAAATCCTTTTCCTCGTGGATTTACCAGATTGCGGTCAATTGCAGCAAGAATTTCATCGGCAAAAGGGGGCGGGAGATCCGGCTGATGGAGCAGGAACGCTACAGGATGGCCGGCGGGCGCCAGCAGCAGGAATCGCCCGAGGATATATGCATAACGGAGCATGACCTGGAGGAATTGAGCCGCTCGGTTGAAAACCTGAAGGATAAATTCAAAACGGTGTTCATATTGAGGCATGACCACAGGATGAAATATTCTGAAATAGCCGCTATCATGAACTGTTCCGAGCGGACGGCAAAATGGCGGATGGAGAAGGCGCTGGAGAAAATAGCGCACTATTTATCGGAGAAGGGAGTTCTCTGAAACGGGCGCATGATGATGAAAGAGGGACCTGACATGAGAGACGCGCTTGAGGCTCTCCGCTCGAAAAGGCGGTACCGGGAGATCCATCACGCGAAGCTGGCCCGCATCCTGGAATGCGCCGAGCTGAACGTTCCCGAATCGTGGCCGGGGATTGCCCTCGATCCGCGGGTCATGGCAGGGCGGCGCCGTTCCCTGTCGCAGCGCGCCCGCGCGGCGGCCCGGATACCGAAAAAGGCCCGGTGGGCGCTGGTCCCGGCCGGTGTCGCCGCGTCGATCATCGTCCTGGTCCTGACGGGCACGCTGGACTTCATGCGCGCCGGACGCTCCGGCTCCGCCGGTATTGTTTCAGGCGATGTGACGGTGAGCCGCGGCGGGGGCGAGCGGGTCCTGCGGGCCGGCGATCCCGTGTCCGGCGGCGACGTGGTTGTCGCCGGGGCCGGTTCTTCAGCCGAAATACAATTCACGAATTTATTGCGGATGCGGATCCTCGGCGGCAGCCGGGTCGCGCTCCGGACCATTACACTGAACGGCCGCGAGCGGGTTTTCGATGCCCTGGTGACCGGCGGCGGTTGCGTCCTGGACGTGAGCAGGCTGGGGCGCGGGGATTCGGTTTCAGTCCATACGCCCGCGTCCGTTGCCGTCGTGCGGGGCACCAGGTTCGGCGTCATGGTTGACGGCAGGGGCGGAGTCCGCTTCGAAGTTTACGAGGGAAGGGTGCGCGTGAGGAGATGCCTGCCGGCGGATATGCCGGCGGACACGGAGACCGCGAAGGTCCTTGACCGGTACTTCCGGGACCATGCCCTTGAAGTGTCGCGGGACCAGGCATGCGCGATCGGTGTTGATCCTGTCCAGCTGGAATCCATTACCGGAATGGAGGCGGTCCGCGTTATGGCGACGCTGAAACTGCCGGTGCCGGTCCGGGGCATGACGGTAATGCGGGATGATATGGACCGCCTGGTCAAATCTTCATCCGGCAGCGGCGTGAAATTCGACGCCGCCGGGCGGGACGCGCGGATGAAGCCGTCAGCGGGGCGCGATGCCGCGCCCGGTCCCGGCAACGTGTTCCTCATGTATATTCCCGTTCTGGACAGCGTCATCAAGATCGGCAACGGGCGACTGATGTCAATCCGGTCCAATAATGTGCAATGGTCCGTGCCGCTTGACGTCCCGATTCTGTCTTATCCCGTTCATGAAGAAATGTCGCTTTATATTGCCGCAGGCACGGACAGTATCTCCAGGTTTGATCTGTTAACCGGCGGGACACGATGGCGCGTCCGGATCCCGGGCGGAAGGACCGGGAGTGCCACCCTGAAGCTTGACGGCAGCGGGATCTATTGCGCGACATCAGGGGGGACACTGTGCAAGATCGACCGTGGCGGCGGGGTAGTGTGGAGCGTGAAGACGGACGAGATCATTTCAACGGTGCCCGTGATAGCGGACAATCTTGTTTTTATCTCGACCCGGAAGGGGAGCCTCTTCGGGTTTGACAAGTCCAGCGGTTTGAAGGTCATCAGGGTCAGTATCCGCGGAAGCATCGTTTCAATAGCGGCCGGGAATCGTGAGATTTACATTGCCACCGACGCGGGCCGTTTGTACTGCTATAATTACGGTGACGATGAAATGCTGTGGGAATACCAGGTCAATGACGCCATCGCGTGCGACATGGCCGTTACCGGACATTCCGTGTATCTTTTCGGGCGGAGCGGGCGGATCCACCGGATCAGCGACGGGGGGGATCTGGTCTGGAGCCGCGATATCGGCATTCCCATTATGCAGAGGCCTTCGGAAGATGCCGCAAGTTTCTACGTGCCGGCCAGCGAGACCCTGTTTGTCGTGGATAAAATGACCGGCGACGTAACCTGGTCCCTTCTGCTGCCGCGGATTACCTCGAGCAATGTGGTCGTGTCAAAGGGGCATATTTATTTCGAGACAGGTAAAAAGAGACTCTCCAGTCTTAAAAAGTGATATCTCGCGCTGTAACCCGCCCTTATGCCTGATAACAGCCCCGTCATCCCCCCTATTTATTTAAAAAAAATGCTTGAAAAGTACGGCTTTTATTTTACACTAAATTGTTTAAGGGCATATCATAAATATCAGGAAAACCCATATGGATCTGAATGAACTGATAGACAAGCAGGAACAGTTGAATGTTAAAATATCCGGTGAAGAGGAAGAGGAGTTTATTTCCGAGGGCTCCATCATTCAGCTGGTAAGTTTCGTTCTTGAAGATGTGGAATACGGGGTGGATATCCTTGCGGTTCATGAGATCCTGCGGTTTCCGGAAATTACCCGCCTGCCGAATACTCCTGATTTCATCAAGGGGGTCATCAACCTGAGGGGCAACGTGATCCCCGTGGTTGACGTCCGGAAGAGGTTCGGCTTTTCCCGGGCAAGGATCACGGACCTGACCCGCATTATCGTTATAGAGACGAGCGATAAGCTGACGGGATTGATGGTTGATAACGTTCACCAGGTTGTCAGGATTTCGCGGAATAATATCGATCCTCCTTCCGAGTTGATCGAGGGAGTGTCGGAAGAGTATATATGGGGCATTGGAAGGTTGAAGGACCGATTGATAGTCATACTGAATCTGTCGAATATCCTTTTCCTCGAAGAAGACACAGAGCAGAAGTGATGCAGTAGTGTCCGGGTTTGGGACACCATGAAGATGGCTTCCAGACGCCGCTCGTTTTTACCGGTGACGCGGTGATCGCGGTACCGGTGCCAGGCAATGTATCGATAGCGGCCTGTTAATTGAAATCGTGGAGACCGATTATGGCTTTCTCTCTTGGCGAATACCAGGATATCTTTCTCGAAGAAGCTGACGAACAGCTCCAGGAATTGAACCAGAACCTGCTGGAACTGGAGAAAAACCCGGAGAATCTCGAAATCATAAACAACATTTTCCGGGCCGCCCATTCGCTGAAAAGCTCGGCCGCTTTCGTCGGCCTGAACGAGCTCAGCGATCTTGCCCACATGATGGAGAACCTTCTTCAGGGCATCCGGGACGGCAGCATGGGCATTACTCCTGAAATAATAGACATCATCTTCAAGTGTTTCGACGAGATACACAATGTCATCGACACCATAGCCTCCGGCGAGAAACCGGAACAGGACCTGCAGTGGCTCATCGACGACATCAAGGCCATCTGCGATAAATCGACGCGGCCGAAAAAAGGGGAAAAGAAGGCTGCAAAAGAGATCGTCACTGACGGCCAGCATGAGTACGAGGTGCCCAAGACGATGCTCGATGCCGGCATGCGCAGGCAGATAAAGGACGGCCTGGACAAAGGTTATTCCTGCTGCGAGGTGACCGTGTTCATTGACGACAAGGCCCAGATGAAATGGGTCAAGGCCCAGCTGGTCGTCAACAACCTGGGAAAGTTGGGAGACATCGTGGCCACGTTTCCCTCCATGGAGGATATGAGCGATGACGGGATGAACAATGTCGTTAAAATAGTCATCCTGACGGAGCAGTCCAGCGAGGAGTTGCGGCGCACCGCCAACATAGACCTGATACACCGGATTGATATACGGACGATACGTTTGAACCGGAAAGACGACAAGCTGGTTCTTCAGTTCAGCGACAGTGAATCCTTCTACGGTGATTCCGGCGAGCCCGAACAGGGAGAAATGCGGGCCGAAGGCGGCTCACTTGCAGGCAGGGAGACCTTCGGGATAGAAGAAGCCGATGATGCCGGTGAAGATGAAGATGACGAAGAGGAAGGGGTTGACGTTGAAGCGGGTGCCGGCAAGGGCGCCGATAAAGACGGAAAGAAAAAAGTCATGATGCTCAAGACCGTGAAGGTCTCCATCGATAAACTCGACCTGCTGCTCAATAATGTCGGGGAACTGGTCATCGCTAACTCCGGCTTCTTCAAGCTGTATGAAGAGATGCGGAAGATCAGCGAAGAAAAATCGATTATCAACGAATTCAAGAGCCGCATGGAGCAGATGTCGCGCATCGCCAAGGATTTGCAAAGCGGTATCATGAAAACCAGGATGGTTCCCATAGGCCAGGTGTTCACCCGGTTCCGGCGGCTGGTCAGGGACCTTGCCAAGGAATTCAACAAGGAGGTGGAACTCACCATCAAGGGCGAGGACACCGAGCTCGACAAGAAGGTCATTGATTCCATCGGCGAACCCCTTCTGCACCTGCTGCGGAACGCCGTCGACCACGGCATTGAATCCGCCGGGGAGAGGAAAAAACTGGGCAAATCGGAAATGGCCCACATCACCATGAACGCGTACCAGAGCGGCAACCAGATCTTCGTCGATGTCAGCGATGACGGCCGCGGGCTCAACCTCGACCAGATAAAGCGGAAGGCGGTGGCCACGGGGCTGGCGACCCCGGAAATGATTGCCGCCATGGACGACACGGATATCTATAATTATATTTTTATGCCCGGTTTCTCCACGGCCGAGAAGATAACGGACATTTCGGGACGCGGCGTCGGCATGAACGTCGTGAAGGAGATCGTGAGCGAACTGAACGGCTCAGTCTCCATCGAGACGGAGTGGGGCATGGGGACGCGTTTCGTCCTTTCCTTCCCCATAACGCTGGCGATCATTCCCGCCATCATGGTGAAGGTGCGCAACGAGATGTACGCGATACCGCTTACCGACGTTATCGAGACCATAAAGATTTCGCAGTCGGACATAACCACCATTGAAGGCCATGAGGTTATCAACCTCAGGGGCGAGATCCTGTCACTGCTGCGCCTGTCGCGCTTTGTCAAACAGGAAAGCGCCCTCGGCCCCGACGACAAGATGCCGGTCGTGGTTGTCGGGTTCGGCAACCGGAAGATAGGGCTCATCGTCGACTATCTCGAGGGAAAACTGGAGATTGTCATCAAGTCCCTTGAGCAGAATTATAAGACCGTCGAGGGCCTCGCGGGGGCCTCGATCCTGGGCGACGGCAGCATATGCCTGATACTGGATATTTCCTCGATGATAAACAAGGTTATCCTCGAGCAGGATAAGATAACGAAGTATGACCACAAGCGGATCGTCGAAGTGGACGAAGCCGATGTGGAAGAGATACCCGATGAAGAGATACAGCCGAAGGTGACGGTCGGCAGGCCTGCCGTCCGCGAAGCGGCGCCCGCGGTCGGGCAGAAGGAGAAGACCGGCGTGAGACTTTTCTCCGAGGCAAAGGCAGCTGAAGCGAAGAAACCGGCGCCCGCGGAAGAGAAAAAACCTGAACCGGCGGCACGGGAATTCGTCGAGAAAAAGCCGGATAATGTCGTTCGGGCGTTCTCGCAGCCGGAACCGGGTAAACCGCAGGCAGGGGCCCCGGAATCCGACGCCAAAATCGAGCTGAGGGTACACAGGGCCCTTGATGAATTCAGGGATGAACTGCGCGAGAGCATCAAGTCAACGGCGGAAACCGGTCTTCCGTCGGAACATATGGCTGATTCCATTTCTCTGACCAAGGATGAATTGCGGGAATTCCAGCTCGTTGCGAATATCGGGGCCGCCAACGCCGCGGAGTCCCTTTCAAAGATACTGAACAAGCAGATCGACCTTTCGATACCGGAAGTCACGGTCATGCCCATCGAGCAGATACCCAAGCATATCGGCGATATCGACAGCATCTACATGGGCATCATGATGCCCATCCTCGGCGATACCCGGGGAACCGTGCTGTTCATATTCAAGGAAAACACCGGTTTCGAGGTGATAGATTTATTATACGGTCTCGCGTCCAAAACAACCCATGAGTTCAACGAGGACGGTCAATCAGCACTTCAGGAATTGACAAATATCGTTGGTTCTTCAGTTATCAACGTCATTGCCGAGAAATCGAACCTGGTCATTCGTGCCGGCCTGCCCACCATCGTGCACGACTATCTGCAATCGGTGATAGATTCGATCCTGGTTCTTCATAACATGCTGAGCGATTACGCGGTAATAATGGATACGGCATTCTATCTGGCGAATGACAAGATCATCGGAAACCTCCTTTTCCTTCCTGAGTCCGATTCACTTAAGATTATTGTTGAGCGCATGAGGTCTAATGTCGGGTCCAATTAAGGTACTGGTGGTCGATGATTCGACCCTGGTAAGGAAAATCATTACCGAAAGTCTGGAGAGCGACCCCCTGATCAAGGTTGTTGGCGCCGCCGAGAACGGCGAGATGGCGGTCAAGCTGACGAAAGAGCTCAACCCGGACGTCATTACCATGGATATCGAGATGCCCGTCATGGACGGGCTTACTGCCCTGCGGACCATAATATCAACAAATCCAAAGCCGGTCATCATGCTGAGCGTTTTCACGCAGCACGGCGCCGAGGAGACCTTCAAGGCGCTGGAATACGGAGCGGTCGATTTCATCCCCAAGCCGTCTTCGATGGTTTCCCTGTCGATCAATGATATAGCCGAACTGCTGCGCTCAAAGGTCAAATCGGTCAGCCAGTCCAGGGTAGACAGCGGGGAAACACCGCTCAGAAAAAGAACGGCCGTGGAGGCGGCCGGCACGGCAGCCGATAAAAAGCCCGCCTTTCCCGCTGACAGGAAGAGCGCCAGTTCGCGGATCGTGGGGATCGGCACGTCGACCGGCGGACCGGCGGCCCTCATGCAGGTGTTCACGAATATTCCGCCCAATTTTCCTTCGTCGATACTGGTGGTGCAGCACATGCCGGAAGGTTTTACCAGGGCCTTTGCCGAACGGCTTGATACCATGTCTCAGCTCAAGGTAAAGGAAGCCCAGGATATGGACCAGGTCCTTCCCGGATGCGCCTATGTTGCCCCGGGCAACCAGCACATCGCCATAGAAGAAAAAAACAACAACCGCTATGTCAGGGTTTTTCAGGGAGAAAAGGTCAGCGGGCATCGGCCCTCGATTGACGTGCTTTTTGACTCAATGGCGGCGACCACCGGCAGGAACACGGTGGCAGTCATAATGACCGGGATGGGACGCGATGGCGCGGAAGGCATAACCAGGATCAGGGAAGCCGGAGGGAAAACCATAGCCCAGAACGAGGAAACCTCCATTGTCTATGGCATGAATCGCGTTGCCGTGGAAAAGGGCGGTATCGATGATATTGTCCCTTTATCTGAAATTCCAAAAAAAATTGTTGAATATATTTAACACGATGCGGTATTATGACTATAAAGAAGCTGCATGTCGGTTTTTTACGATGGTGTTTCAGGGGTGAAGTTCCTGGAATAGCGCCGCGGAACAGCTCTGCGGATGCAAGAATACAGTTTCGTTATATGTCTGATTTAATTTTTTTGTTGCTTTTTTTATAATTCTATTAATATTTTAACTATTATTGAAATTATAAAAAACTCTTACAATTTGAATATAAATAATTGATTTTTCTCTTTCTTATGACGAAACAATAAATGGGGTAGGTGCATGGCGACCATTTTAATAGTAGATGATGCGAAATTCATGAGGACCCTCGTCAAGGACGCGCTGGTACCGGCGGGGCATGAAATTATCGGCGAAGCTGAAAATGGAAACGAGGCCATTGAATTATATAAGCGGCTGAAGCCCAATCTCGTCACCATGGATATCACGATGCGTGAAAAGGACGGGATCGAAGCCGCTGAAGAAATCCTTCGCCAGGATCCGAACGCGCGGATTATCATGGTAACGGCGCTAGGACAGGAAAATCTCCTTACCAAGGCCATTAAACTGGGAGTACGGGACTTTGTTGTCAAACCATTCCCGCCCGAACGGCTCCAGAAAGCTGCCGAGAAGGCTCTCGCCTAAATAAACTGATTGACATAATATATATCGGTTATATAAAAAACCCCTCCATTATAGAGGGGTTTTTCATGTACAGACCCCTATCTTCCTGCGGGAGTGTGCGAAAGCATTCATGGTGAACAGGGGTTGATAAAAACGGGATCTAAATTTCCGTGATTATACTTGTGTATATTCTAGTGAAGCGATTTTACAACGGATACCGGGTCCTGACAGTCGGGTCCCGGTTTCGCCGGGGAAGAGAAGGGAAGGCGAGCGGCGCAGGATAGGCGGCCCCGCCGGTTAAAGAAGAGCATAATTGTACTCTGGCATATAGGTATGAGCGATACAGAAGAAAAAATAGAAGCGGAATCAGGCGATAATCCTGAGAATAACCCTATTATCCATATTGATAATTTTAACGGCCCCCTCGATCTGCTGTGGGATTTGATAAAAAAAGCCAAAATCGATATAACTGAAATTACCATTTCCCATATCACCGAGCAGTATCTGGGCTACCTCAAGCTGATGGAAAAGCTGAACGTGCGCGTCGCGACCGATTTTATCCGGATGGCGTCGGAGCTCCTTTTTTATAAAAGCTGCGCGCTCCTTCCGGCGGGCCAGATCGAGGATGAGTATTTCGTGCCTCCCCTGCCGCCGGAGCTGGTGCAGAAGCTGCTGGAATTCAAGAAGTTCCAGAATGCCTCCCGGAAGCTCATGGAAGAGTTCGAATCCAGCGCGAACCGCTACACCAGGGAAAACAGGCTGGATGATATAATCGAAATAGATGATTTCGGGGAGGTCTCGCTCTTCGACCTGCTGAAGGCCTTCGCGGAGGTCATAGAGTCGCAGAAGGCGGTTGATGAGAAGGAAATTGTGTTTGACGAGATACTGGTGAGCGACAGGATTGAGCACATCAGGAACATGCTCTCGAAAATGGACGTTATCCATTTTCCCGATATCTTTACCGCGAAGCCGTCAAGGATGGAGATCGTGGTGACTTTTATGGCCATCCTGGAGCTGGCAAGGACACGGATCATCAAGCTGCTGCAGCATAAGATATTCGGGATCATCCGCATCGTGAAGCATGTGGCGGCCGAGGTCCCCCCGACCCCCTGAGGGGGCGCGAAAGGACAGGCCGTCTCGGAACACCCCCCAAACCCGCGTTCTCAGGATGAGGTTGATGCCAACGCAGGCACAGGATGTGCCGAATGCGTTGGCCCCATAGGGGGGCTTCCAGGGCTCGTTGATAAAAACAAGTCCCCCTCCGGGGGATGTAGGGGCTTTTGAGGTGTCCCATAATTGAACCGCGCGTGATAAGGAACAGTAGCATGGCAAAAAATATACAAGATGATGTCATCGAAAAGAACGGCCGGGAATCCGAACCGGATGACAGCCACAAGGATGATGATTCAATAAAAGGACTGCTGGAGGCGGTGCTCTTCCTGAGTAACGAACCGGTGCCGCTGTCATTCTTCGTGAACAGCTTTTCCATAGAACCGACCCACGCAAAGATACTCCTTGATTCGCTTGTTGACGAATACGAGGACCGCGACGGCGGCATCAAGCTCCAGGAGATCGCCAAGGGCTACCAGTTCGTCACCAGCCAGCGGTATGGGGAACAGCTGCGGCGCGTCATCGGCGTCAGGAAACGGGAGGGCCTCTCCAAGGGCATGCTGGAAACGCTGGCGATAATCGCCTACAAGCAGCCCATCGTACTGGCCGAAATTGACGAGCTCCGCGGGGTCTCATCCCGCATGATGGTGGTGAAATTGATGGAGCGGACACTGGTCAAGCCGGTCGGGCGCAAAGAACTGCCGGGTCGGCCCCTGGCGTACGGAACGACCAATGAGTTTTTACGATATTTCGGGCTGAACAAGCTCTCGGATCTTCCGAAGCTTTCGGAGATAAAGGAATTTTCCCTGAACTGGGACGAATAGCATGGCGGAACGTGACGACATAGAGAACATGGACAGGGAGATCATCGACCTGATATCGCGGAGGACCGAGCTGTACATACAGCGGCTCCGGAAAAGACCGGAGGGCGATTACTTTGCCGCGGAGGACCGGAGCAGGCTTTTTGACCTTATAGAATCATGCAACGCCGGGCCCCTCGCCAGCGACACCATCAAGCGGATCTATACCGATATACTCTCCGCATCCATGGCGGCCGTTGCGCCGGTCCATGTCGCTTTTCTGGGACCGGAGGGCACCTTTACCGCCATCGCCGTCAAGGGGATCTTCGGCGAATCCATAACGCCGCTTCCCCAGCGTACCATACAGGACGTGTTTCTCCAGGTTGAGTCCGGCGCGGCTGGCTACGGCGTCGTGCCGATAGAAAACAGCACCGAGGGCGCGGTCACCTACACGATGGACGAACTCATGGAAACGAGCCTGGTGATCATGGCCGAGCAGTACGTGCGCATAACCTACAGTCTGCTGTCACGGAGCAGGGAGATATCCTCCGTAAAAAAAATATATACTCACCCCCAGACACTGGGGCAGTGCAAGGGGTGGATCAGGGCAAACCTCCCCCACGCGGAGATCGTGAGCGTCGATTCCACATCGCGCGCGGCAGAGATTGCGGCGCAGGAAGAGGGGGCCGCCGCCATCGCGTCGGGGCTCGCAGGCGAGATATACACGCTGGGCACCCTCGCTTCGATGATCGAGGATTCCCGGCAGAATTACACCAGGTTTTTCCTTATCGGGAAAAAGGCCGTTGCACCGACCGGCCGCGACAGGACCTCCCTGGTCTGCGCCGTCAAGGACAGGCCGGGTGCACTTCTGGATCTGCTCAGGCCTTTCAACAAGGCCGGCATTAACATGACCAGGATCGAGTCGCGGCCCGACAAAAAGAAGATGTGGGAATACAATTTTTTTATTGATATACTGGGCCACGCGGAAGACGAGGCGGTCCGTAAGGCGCTGAAGAAGGTGAAGGAAGAAACGATTTTCCTCAAGATACTCGGCTCGTATCCGATCGGCAGCTAAGACAGAATGACCCCCCCCTGACCCCCGTAGGAGGCGCGAATAAAGGGGTGGGCAGCTGAATTAGTGAGAGATTGACAGCTCCCCCGCTCTCCTTCCGGGGGACGGGGGTGCAAGGCACAATGATTCGTAGAATTCAATATAACGAGTGAGGTTCCATCCTACATGCCCCCTCGGGGGACAGGGGGGTATCAGATATGTTCAATAACGTCGCCATATTCGGCCTTGGCCTGCTCAGCGGTTCAATCTGCCGGGCACTGAAAAAATTGAATCCCGCAATCAATATAGCCGCGTACGGACGGGATGCCGGCCGGCTCCAGCAGGCCATAGCGGAAAAAACCGTAGATACCGCCGGGACCTTTGAGCGCATCTCCCTTTCCGGCGTGGAACTGGCCATCGTTTCAACGCCGGTGGATTCATCCATCGGCATCACCAGGAGGATCCTTGCCCACGCCGAGCTGGACCCCCGGACGATCGTGATTGACGTCGGCAGCGTAAAGGAAAAAATCATCAGAGAGGTCCGGGACCTTGACCGGGCCGCCCAGTTCATCGGGTGCCACCCTATGGCCGGCTCCGAGAAGACCGGATACGGGTACAGCCGGGATGATCTCTATAACGGCTCCTCGGTCATCATCACGCCGCACGCCGGTAACCGGGAAAGCGATATCGCCGCCGTGACTGATTTCTGGGAATCGCTTGGCGCCCGTACCGTCACGGTCAGCCCCGAAGAGCATGATCGCATCGTTGCCTACACCAGCCATCTGCCGCACGTGGTCGCCAGTTCCCTCGTCGAGGTGTTCCATTCTTTCCGCAGGGACAACGAGCCGCCCTCCGGCATAGATGCTTTTATCGGGAACGGATTCCGTGACGTGACCCGCATCTCATCCGGTTCCCCGGACATGTGGCGTGACATCGTTATCCAGAACCGGGATAATATTTCCGGGGCGGTCGACCGTATGATCGAAGAACTCAATCACCTTAAACAGGTTATCTCCGGGTCCGGTCCCGACGGGGGCCAGGTCCATGAATATTTATTACGCGCTAAAAAGATCAGGGACGGATTGAAATAATGAAGAAAATCGTAGTCGCCGTTGACGGCCCGGCCGGTTCGGGCAAGAGCAGCGTTTCACGGCAGGCCGCTGTCGGCCTGGGGCTTACATACATCGACTCAGGCGCATTGTACCGCTCGATAACCTGGTATGTCCTGGAGCGGGACGGCGCGATAAACGGCAATTTTGCCTTCTCCCCCGATATAGCGGCGATGAATATCAGCCAGAAATTCCTGCCTGACGGCTCCTCCCTGACCTATGTTAACGGCACCGATGTCACGAGACTGATCCGGGACGAGGTGATTGCGCGAAATATCGGCATAATATCGGACAACCGGGACGTCCGGAACCACGTCAACGCCATGCTCAGGTCATGGGCCCGGGAGGATTCCATCATCATGGACGGGAGGGACATAGGATCGGTCGTTTTCCCCGATGCGAACCTCAAAATTTACCTTGACGCTTCGGTGGAGGTGAGGGCTGAGCGGCGGATTAAAGAGTACCGGGAATTGGGAAAAAATGTTGACGAAAATCTAATCAAAAAACAGATTATACAGCGTGATGAACAGGACTCGCGGCGGCCTTTCGGCGCGCTGGTCAGGGCAGGCGATGCAGTGTATATCGATACCTCGAACATGCTGATGCATCAAGTCGTTGACCGCATCAAGGAACTGGTTCTTCAAATACGGTAATGCCGGATGGGGCCGGGAACAGGGGACTGCCTCGCCTGACGGGTAATGGCAGCTGTTATCCGGTTCCGTTATTAAACACGCCAGGATGGAATGCTATGGAGAATCTCACACCTGAAATAAATGAAAACATCGACATGGAACACGTTGCTGATTCGACCATGGATGATATTCAGCCTGGAATGATCGTTCAGGGTGAAATCGTAACCATAGACAGCGAATACGCCTACGTGAACGTCGGCACCAAGACCGACGGCAGGATCCCGCTCCATGAGTTCGAGGATAAGCCTGTCATCGGCGACATCATCCCCGTGATGCTGCAGAACAAGAGATTGATCGACGGCATGCTGCAGTTTTCCAAGAATTCGGCCAGCGCCGAGCTTCACTGGAAGACCTTCATGGACTGGTATAACGAAGGGAACAAAACGATCATGGGGAGAATCAAGAGCTCCATCAACAAGGGAAAGCTGATCGACTGCAACGGCCTCGTAGCCTTCCTCCCCTTTTCCCTCACGGCCGATCTGAAGAACAAGAACGAATCTGACACGGAATATGAATTCAAGATAAAAAGCATCGACAAGAAAAAAAAGTCGGTCGTCCTGTCCCGCAAGGAATTCCTCGACGAGGAACTGGAAGCGCGGTGGGAGAATTTCACGGCAAAATACAAGCCGGGCGACGTCGTCAAGGGCGAGGGCGTCAAGTATGTCGAGTTCGGGATATTCGTGCGCGTGGAAGGCCTTGACGCCCTCCTGCACCGGAACGACATGTCCTGGAAAAAAGTATTCAAGCAGCGGAAGGTCCTGAAACTCGGCAAGGAACAGGAGTTCGTGATACTTGACATCAACCGGGCCGACCACCGGATTTCACTGGGCCTGAAACAGCTGGCCGATGATCCGTGGCTTTCCATACATGAGCGGTACAAGCCAAGCGACCGGGTGACCGGAAAGGTCGTGACCCTTACGAGCCATGGCGCCTTCGTTGAAATTGACGACGGTATAGAGGGCTTTGTCAACAACTCGGACCTGACGTGGAATAAAAACAGCTTCAGCGCCAAGGACGTGCTGATCAAGGGTGAATCGTACGAGTTCATGGTCATGGATATAAACCAGACAGACCGGAAACTGACGCTGGGATACAAACAGCTCAGGGCAAATCCCTGGGATACCATCAACGATCGGTTCCCCATCGGTTCGATACACCGCAAGAAGATAAAAAAGATAGTGAAGTTCGGCATGTTCGTCGAGCTGGAAGAAGGCATTGACGGGCTTATCCATATCTCGGACATATGCTGGGATGACAATGTAAAGAGCGTCCCGGGCACCTACGCGGCCGGTGATGAGGTTGAATTCAAGATCCTCGAAATCAATACGAGCGACATGAAGATAGCCTGCGGCATCAAGCACCTTACCAAATCGCCGTGGGAGGAGATCAAGCGGAAATACCCTCCGCGGACGCGGGTCGAGGGGACCGTTTCCGGCATCACCCTCTTCGGGCTGTTTGTGAAACTGGACAGCGATATCGAGGGGCTTGTGCACATTTCCGAGATCTCGAGAAAGCGCATCGAAAACCTTGAAGAACATTATAAAATCGGCGACGCGGTAAGCGCCGTTGTACTCGACGTGGACGTTGAGAAGAAGCGGCTTTCCCTCAGCATCAAGAGCTTCGAATCGGCCTCCGAGAAGGAAGAGCTGGAAAAGATCATGAAAGGGACGAGACCGAGCACCGTCACGCTGGGCGATTTCGTCAATATCAACCTGGAGAACAAGTGATTAATGGCACGGAAACAGCGTAACAGACCCGAACGGGAAACTAAAAAAATCGAAATCGAACGGAACGTCATCGAACAGTTCCTCATGGACACGAAGGAATTCGTCCAGAAAAAGCGCGCCGTTGTTCTCTATTCCATGCTCGGCCTGCTCGGCGCATGCGTCATAGTCGTGGCGGCGATTGTCGTCGTCGATACGATCAGCACGCGCAATGATAAGAAGTTTGAGAAGATCATGAACGATTATGCGAAATATACGTCCGTGGGGGACGCCAAAAGTCTCAAGGGAGTGGCCGGGGAGCTGAAGAACTTCATCGATTCCACCTATTTCGGATTTTCCCATACCATGGCATATTACCTCCTGGGGAACATCCTCTACGGTCAGAAAGAATACCGGGATGCGCACAAGAACCTGGTAGCATTCGCCGATAAGAAGCCGAAGACGAACCTGGCGCCCCTGGCGCTGTTAAAAGCCGCCATTGCCCTTGAAGAGGCCGATGACCTGAAAGGGGCCCTTGAGATATACAAGCGCCTCGAGGACCGCTATTCGGACAGCATCATCGCGGACCAGATCTTTTTCAATGTTGCCCGGGTTCATGGCAAGAAAAAGGACATCGTCAGTTCCCGCAATTATTACAACAGGGTGATAGCGTCCTTCCCGGATTCGGTATATGCGCAGCAGGCGCGGAAGCGCCTCTTCATGCTGGGATCTCTCTGATCGATGAGGGCCGGGGGATTTTAAAGAAAAAAATATCTTGACAGAATTTCGGCAAAATATTGAGAATCCCTGATACCGCGCCGTCATATTAAATAGTAATTATGGAGTTTTAACGTGGCATTACCAAAGAGAAGAAAATCCAAGTCTAAATCGAGAATGAGAAGATCGCATGATGCGATCGGGGCACCCAATCTGCGTCCCTGCCCGAGGTGCGGCGCGTATGTGCTCCCCCACCGGGTATGCCCCGAGTGCGGTTCATACAAGGGAGAAGTTATTGTTGAAAAGAAGGTCAAGATAAAAGAATAATATCTCGAGTATCGAAATCATCAAAAAGGATGCCCGGCAGGCATCCTTTTTTTGTCGTTTCTGTTAGGGTGGGGTTTAAACCCCACCCTAACAGAAACGCATATCATTGCACAATTGCTTGACAATTTTATATTGCCCCATAACAATAGCATGGTGGCGGACGCCTTTTTCATGCCGGTTTTCATCAGTCAGGGAGGAATACCATGGCGACTGTGTTTGAACGGGTGCAGAAGATCATTATGAAACAGCTTAACGTGGATGAAGAGCAGATCACGCGCGACGCGGTGTTCGTCGATGATCTCGGGGCCGACTCAATCGATTCCGTTGAGCTGGTGATGGCCTTTGAGGCCGAATTCAAACTGGACATACTTGAAAAGGATGCCGAGGGTTTTCAGAAGGTCGACGATGTAGTCAAATATCTGGAATCGTGCATCGGAAATCAGAAATAGGCTCCGTACCGAGGGGCCGATGGAATCGAATGTTACGGGAAAGCAACCATACTATAGAAGACCACCGGAAAAAAAAGAAGATCGAAAACAGGAATATTGACCGGCTTCAAAAAAGCTTACGCATCAAGTTTAAGAACAAGAGCCTTCTTCAACGGGCACTGACCCACCGTTCCTTCGTCAACGAATCAGGAAGAACAGTCAAAGACAATGAGCGCCTGGAGTACCTGGGTGATTCGGTCCTCGGGCTTGTGGTCAACGAGTACCTGTTCAAGGTTTTCGAGGACTACCGGGAAGGGAAGCTGGCAAAGATCAAGTCCGCCGTCGTTTCCGAGGCGACCCTTGCGAAAATCGCGCGGGAGATGAACCTGGGTGAGTTCATCCTCATGGGCAGGGGCGAGGAGCACAGCGGGGGCCGGGAGCGGTCCTCGATACTGGCGAACACCCTGGAGGCCGTAATCGGCGCCCTCTACCTGGACTCGGGGCTGAAGATGAGCCGGAAATTCGTCCTTTCGCTTCTCCGCGAAGAGATTGACAGTGTCAATAATCTCACCTACCTGCGCGACCCCAAGACCGCCCTGCAGGAGTATGTCCAGAAAAAATACAAGGAGCGGCCCGTCTACCAGGTAATCGAGGAACGGGGCCCCGATCACATGAAGGAATTTACCGTCAGGCTTGTTGTCAACGGCAGGGAGATCATGACCGGTGAAGGGCCCAGCAAACGGAAAGCCGAAATGAACGCGGCACGGGCATCGCTGAAGAAGATCGAGGATGGGGACATTGATATTTGATATTTTCAGGAAAAATGTCACGGTCCGCGTGTCCGGCATAATCATGCGGGACGATGCCCTGCTTCTGATTGAACACAGGAAAAAAGATGAAACATACTGGCTTCTCCCGGGGGGCGGTGTCCAGCGCGGCGAGTCGCTGTCAGAGGCGCTCTGCCGGGAATTCCGGGAGGAGCTGGGCGTCGCCATCAGCGTCGGCAGGCCGGCATTCATGTGCGATTCAATTGATCCCCGCGGGAAGCGGCACATCCTGAATATATCGTTCAGCTGCGAGCACCGCGACGGGGAATACCGTATCGGCAGGGAACGGCGCCTTCATGATTACGGGTTCTTCCGGAAGCAGGAGGTTTCCTCGATGCGGATTTATCCTCCCGTCAACGAGACACTGGTATCAATCCTCGAGGGGAAAGCGCATGATTTTTATCTGGGTAGCGTATGGCAGAGCTGACTCGAACGATTACCGCCGCGGCTGGAGGCAGGTCCTATGATATCCTCATAGGAAACTCGATCCTGCCCGTTTCACTGGCCCGGAAAGAGCTGGGCGCTTTCGAACTGGTGGCCGTCATCGCCAGCTCCCGGGTATACCGCCTTCACCGCGACTATATTGACGAATCGCTCTCGGTTCTCGGCGGGCGGGGACGTCTCCTCCTGTATGACGACAGCGAGGAGGACAAGAGCTACGCCCGCGCCGGGGAGTTCCTGGAAAAGTTCATCGGGATTAAAATGAACCGCAGGTCGGCCGTCATCGGCATCGGCGGCGGCGTGACGGGAGATTTTGCCGGGTTCTGCGCCGGCGTGTATATGCGGGGGATCCCGGTGCTGCATGTGCCGACGACGCTCCTTGCCATGGTCGATTCGAGCATCGGCGGGAAGGCGGCGGTGAATCTTTCGGTCGGAAAGAATATCGCGGGCATCTTTCACCAGCCGGCGATGGTCGTGAGCGACATGCGGTTTCTTGATACGCTGCCCGACAGCGAGTTCCGGAACGGGCTCGCGGAAGCGTTGAAGCACGCCCTGATAGGAGAGGCTTCCACCCTCGCGATGCTGGAGCGCAATGACCCGCAGTCGATCAGGAAGGGGGATGAAGCTGCCGGCCTTGTGGCGCGTTCCGTTTCGTTCAAAACGGACGTCGTGGCGCGTGACGAGCGGGAAAACGATCTCAGGGCCATATTGAACTTCGGTCATACCATCGGCCATGCCATCGAGTCGTACCTGGGGTACCGGGGCGTGTCGCACGGCGAGGCGGTGGCCGCGGGGATGCGCGTTAAAACGGAGATATCCCGGCGCCTCGGGTTCCTCACCGATGTCGAGGCGTCGCGGGCGCGGGACATTATCGACAGGTACGGGTTGATGCGGGAACGGTGGGACCTCGACATGGACGGCGTCATCGGCCACATGGAGTATGACAAGAAAAATTTCGGCGGGTCGATCAATTTTGTCTTGCTGAAAGGGCTCGGGAAGCCGTTTATTAATCAGCGGATATCAATCGATCTGCTGAAGGAAGTGATGAAGGAAATCGTGGGAAAATAAGCCGGTCTGCCATGCTGAACTATTCAATCAACGAACTGGAAGGCGTCAAGGTCCTCGTCATGAGCGGCAGTCTCACCGCCGACACGAACGAGAATTTTAAATCGATCGTGCGGCAGGTGACCGACCGCGAAAGCCTGATCATAAATTTTGAAAACGTGACGCTGGTCACATCCGCGGGGATGAACGCGCTGGTGGACGTTTCTTTTTTCGCCAAGGAGCATGACAAGCGGGTCATCATCCTCTGGCCGGAAAAGGAATTGCTGAAGATGGCCGAGACCCTGGGTGTCTACAACTACCTGATTTTTGCCCATAGCGTCGACGAGGCGAAGATGAAGTTGAAATTTTTTACCTGACAGGGCTGAAAAATTTCTGCTTTTTGTAAAAAAAGTAGTGAAACCTATTGACATTTTTGAATAATATTGATAATTTGATAATTATCGAAATATAAAATTTATCGGATCGATTAAATGGATACCAAACAGATTGCCCGGGTCATGAAAGCGTTGTCGAATCCGAATAGACTTGAATTGTACCTGGAGATATTGAAGAAATGCGAGGCCAGCTTTGAAGCCGAAGAGAGGGAGTGTCTTGTCAGCGATGTCATGTGCTCATTCAATATAGGGGCGCCGACGATTTCCCATCATTTGAAAGAGCTTGCCAACGCGGACCTGATCACCACGGAGCGGAAGGGAAAGTTCCTCGTGGCGCGTATCAATGAAAGAACCATCGATGAGGTGAATGCGATTCTTTCGGTACATGCGAAGCAGAAGCATAAAAAGTAAAAAAATTTCACCATATAATTCGATAGTTGTTAAAGTGTTAAATTAAATATGATCGTGACATTTGCCGGCGCAAATGGTGTTATATAGATATATCTCTAAAAGAGCTAAATTAGACAGGAGAAGCATCAACATGAATGATCAGACAAGAAGAATCATTGAAATCCTAAAACAGCCCGGGGATTATCCGATCGAGAGGGTAAGCCTTGCCCTGATGGAAATATTGGAGATTACAGAGGAAATATATCAGTCTTCCGCGCAACCGGTCAATGCGTTCGCCACCGGAGGAATTCAGAATGGATAGAACGGGGAGCATAACAGAGATCATCGGTAAGCGTTACGCCAACAGAACTTACCGTAAAGAACCGATCAGCAATGGACACCGTGACATGCTTGATGAATATCTCGCACGGAAAGTATCCGGTCCCTTTGGAGGCGCTGCGCGGTACAAACTTATTGCGGTCTCCGCTGAAGATGTATCGTCCCTCAGAGACCTCGGTACATACGGTGTTATCAAGAACCCGGCGGCGTTCATCGCCGGCGCGATCGGGAAATCGGATCATTACCTGGAGGATTATGGGTATCTCCTGGAACGAGCCGTGCTCTACGCCACCGCGCTCGGTCTCGGCACCTGCTGGCTCGGCGGGACTTTCAGCAAGAGCGGCTTCGCGCGGAGCATTACCCCCGGGAAGGACGAGGCTATACCGGCGGTAATTGCCACCGGCTATTCCGCGGATAAACCGGGTCTCCTGGATTCAATCATGCGTTTCGGCGCGGGCTCGAAGCACAGGAAGCCGTGGAACGAGCTTTTTTTCGACGGTGACTTCAATACCGCGATGACCGGGGATTCAGCCGGAGCGTACCGTGTTCCCATTGAGATGGTGCGCCGCGCGCCGTCGGCTTCCAACAAGCAGCCCTGGCGTATCCTCCGGGAAAAGGGCGGCAACACCTACCATTTCATTCTGGAGAGGTCTAAAAACTATTATCGGAACTGGAAGATCATAGGCATGGAGGACCTCCAGCGCGTTGACATGGGGATAGCCATGTACCACTTTGAGGCTGCGGCGGCCGAATTGAAACTGAAGGGGAGATGGTCGGTTGAAATGCCGGAGATTGTTCTCCCGGCAGGGGAACGCGAATACATCGTATCCTGGAAAGGAATATAGGACCCGCCATGCGGAGCGGTGAAGGCGCGCCGGCCGTGCCTGCCGGGGTATACAGGAGAATGATGCATGAATAAAGTATTTTTATCGCGCTGCCCGGAATACGATCACGGCAGCCTGAAGGAAATAATACAGGAAGGACTGACCGGGATCGGATTTGACCTGAAGGGATTTAGGGACAGGCGCGTCGCCCTGAAGCCGAACCTCCTGATGCCGGCCAAGCCTGAACGGGCCATTGTCACGCACCCGGTCCTTGTCGGGGCCGTGGCTGAAATTGTCAGGGATCATGGCGGGTACCCTGTCATCATTGAGTCTCCGGCCATGACCGGACTCGAAGGGACCCTGAAAAAATCCGGTTACATGGACATGGTAACAGGCCAGGGCATAGAGGTTGCCGATGTCACCGGGGCGAAGGTTCTCTTCCATGAGGGATGTTCAAGATACAAGCGCTTTGAGATATCGAAGGCCCTGTTTGACGTCGACATCATCATCAACCTGCCGAAATTCAAGACCCACGGCATTACCTATGTTACGGGCGCGGTGAAGAACCTTTTCGGGACGATCCCCGGCCTTGACAAGTCGAAATGGCACATGAAGGCGTCTACGCCGGCCGACTTCTCGGAGTTCTTGTTGGACCTGAATGAAGCGTTGCTCCATGGATTTGAGAAACAGAAACGGATCCTCCATGTCATGGACGCCATCGTAACCCAGGAGAAGGACGGGCCGGGCCCTTCGGGGAGCCCCAGAAAGATCGGGGCCGTCATAATCGGAGAAAGCCCCGTCGCCGTTGATTTTGTCGCGGTCAGTGTGGCCGGTCTTGATATTGACAAGGTGCGCACCATAACCGGCGGATTCAGGCGGGACCTGGGCGTGTCTTCCCCCGATGAGATCGAGGTCATCGGCGACCGCATCGACGAGATGAGGATCGACGGCTTTATTCCAACCAGCCATGGGTATCTGACCAGCTTCGGCGCTCGATGGCCGGCAAATACCGTGGCCTTCAAGAACCTCTTCACGGAAAAACCGGTCCCGGTCGAGGGCGATTGCACCCTCTGTTATCAGTGCAAAAGGATATGCCCCGCCGGAGCAATCGGCGATTCCGCCGGAAAAAAGAAAGTGCCGGAATACGACTACCGTAAGTGCATACGCTGCTACTGCTGCAAGGAAATCTGCCCCCAGGCCGCCATATCGCTGAAGCGCGGCTCCCTGCAGTGGATCATGGGGTGAGAGAACCAGCAATGGTAAGCGGCATTCTATTGTTTGTGTCCGGATGCCGTATACCGGACATAGTGCAGAACTTAATTATTCACGGGGTTTTAGGGGCGAAGCCCCTTGCAAAGCCCCGCAGGAGGTACCATTCATGAAAAAATCAATGGGAGCGCAAACTCTGATTTATCCCAATCCGGTTTTGATCGTGGGGTCATACGACAAAGACGGTCGGGCGAATGTGATGACCGCGGCATGGGGCGGCATTGTTTGTTCGAGCCCTCCCTGTGTCGCGGTATCGTTGCGGAAAGCGACTTATACCTTTGGCAATATAGCGGAGCGCAGGGCCTTTACCATCAGCATACCATCGGAACAATATGTTAAACATGCGGATCGTTTCGGTATAAAATCAGGAAAGGATGAGGACAAGCTTTCGGCGGTGAAGCTCACCCCCGTGAAAAGCGATATCGTTGACGCTCCCTATGTTAAAGAGTTCCCGGTTGTGCTGGAGTGCAAGCTGCTTCATCAGTATGAACTTGGATTGCACACGCAGTTCATAGGCGAGATTATGGACGTTAAGGTCGAAGAGGATGTTATCGGCGAAGGCGGCAAGCCCGACATACGTAAAGTAAAACCGTTTGTGTTTGATTTTTCCAGCCTGGCCTATTATGGAATCGGCGCAGCGATCGGCAAGGCCTACAAGATCGGAAACGAGTTTTAGGGAGCCGGCGGCTTCACTATCAGCGCCGTCCATGACAATACTGTCATGATTGGCCGCGGCCTATGTGTCGGGGAAGAGGTGTATTTCCGGCCTCCCGTTGTATATGTTTCTCGAAATCAGCACGTCAATGCCGAAATGGCGCTTGATGGTGTCCGGATCAAGGATGTCGACCGTGCCGGATTCAGTGATGCGGCCGCCCTCCATGACGAAGATGCGGTCCACCGTCTGGGAAATGAAGTTGAGGTCGTTCGAGCTGATAACGGCGATGCGGTGGCCGCCCATGACATACCGCGACAGGGCTTTCTGGAGAAGCCGGATTGACATGATGTCCAGGTCATTGGTCGGGTTGTCGAAAATCACAACGTGGGATTCCCCGATCAGGGCATGGGCGAGCATCGCCATCCTGAATATGCCGTCGGGGAGGGCACTGATCCGCACGCCGCTGTACGGGTCGAGGCCGAGCGACGTCAGGTACTCGTCGGTCACCTGGCGGTCGTAATCTGAAAAGGGCCTGAAGGGCTTCTTGAAGGGCACGCGGGCCAGCAGCAGGAAATTGTAAAGGCTCTCCTCCGGGTTCTGCGGCACCGCGGCGCCGTAATAGGAAACCATGTTCCCCGTTCCCGGCTTTTTCCCCGGCGCGGCGGTGCTGTTTATCGCGACCGTCCCCTCGTAGGATCGTATCAGGCCGGCAATGCTCTTGAGAAAGACCGTCTTGCCGGATCCGGACCTCCCTATCAATCCGACTATCTCGCCGTCATTCATCGAGAGGCTGATCTCTGTAAGGATCCCGGAGCCGTTTATCGATAAACTAAGATTGCTGATATCGATCATATAAATGAACCCTCCTGCTGTAGTACAGGAAAAAAATCGCGTATGATATGACCCATGAAGCGGCTGCGGCCTGGAGGGGCCCGGAGAGAATTTCTACCAGGACCGCGATCTGCCCGAGACAGACCAGGGAAAGGACCATGACCGGGTCCGGCAGCGCGCCCCGGTGGAGGCGCCGCATGCTGATCCCGATGCCGCAGGTCCATCCGGCAAAAAGGAGCGAAACCGCCGCCAGAAGGCTGCGGGCCGCGATGAGTCCAACGGCGGCGCCGGCGCGGGACCGGCGCGTGCCCCGGGAGAAGGGCGGTCCCTGTGACAGGAGCCGCATTTCCGGGTTCAATGCCTTCAATATAACGGGGATGATCACCGCGATCGCAAGCGAAGACGCCGGTATGGCGGCCGGGACCTCGATGGCTGAGAAATACCCGGTGAAGACCGTCCCCGCCAGGGGTATCCGGAGAGGCGCCCCGCCGGCGACAATAAACAGGGCTATGACGGCGAGGATGCCCTGCGCCGCAGCTCCGCTGAGGGCAATCTCCTTCTTGACCGGGGCAAGGACCCCCTTCATGAAGATCTGGTACAGGACGAGGGCCGTGAAGGTGAGGGCCATGAGCAGGTACGGGTTCGCGGTAATGAACAACGCCGCGACGTACAGGATGAAGGTCCCCACCGCGGCTTCGCCGCTCTGGACGGTGTCGCATACCAGGTGCGGATCGTAATCGCCGAGCCGGACCAGGGCTGCATACGCCCCGATGCCGATAAGGGTGAAGACCATGTGCGCGGGTGCGGCGTTCATCAGGAGATTAACAGCGCAGACAGACACTGCCGCTGTCGCGAGGAGCACGATGGGGACAGCGTCAGTCCTGGTTATCCTCATCGTCATCATCTTCCTCGTCATCGGAATCGTCTTTTTCCGCGCTCTTTTTCTTCTGCGGTTCCGGTTCTTTCTTCTTCTCGGGCTCTTTTTTTTCCGGCTCCGGTTTATTCACCGTGCTTCCGCCTTCCAGGTCACGGGCGATTCCCGACAGCAGGGGGTCCCGCCTGGCTCGGGCAAGATAGTCGCCGCCCATTGACAACTCCGAGAGGAGGCTCTTCGCTTTTTCCCTCCTGCCGCTCTGCGCGTATGCCTTGCAGAGGGTGAACTTGTCGTCATTTCCGAGCGACAGTTTTTCAAAGTGATCGATGGCCTTGTCGAACTCTTTAAGAGCGTAATATGCCTTTGCCGCCAGGAGGCGGGTCTCGAAAGTCTGGGATTTCTCGTCGAAGGTCTTTAGAATCGTGATCGTCCGGGCGTGGTTCCTGTTCTCATGGTGGTTTTTTGCCAGTATGAGGAAGACTTTCCTGTACCTGGACGGGGTGTCCTTTTTTTCCGCTGTCAGCGAGAAGAGCCGGTCGTAGGAGGCGACGTAGCGCGGGTTGTTTTCCTTGTAGTGGATGCTGCCGATCTGGTATTGTATTTCAGGATTGTCGGGGCTGACCGCTTTCGCATGCTGCAGGGTTTTCATGGCCTCGCCGTATTTTCCCATCTTGATCTTTATCGCCGAGAGGAGGAGCATCGCGTCAATCGATCTGTCGTTGTTCCGTATCGCCCTGTCTATGTCTTTTTCCGCGTTCGGATAATCGTCAAGGTTGTAGTAGCAGGTGCCGCGCCTGATGCGTATGTCGTTCTCCGTTGCGCCGCCCAGGAAGCCGAACTCGATGACCCTGTCGTAGTAATTGATGGCGCCCCGGTAGTTGTGCCTGTTAAACTGTATGTCCGCCAGCACGTGCTGTACCTCGGTATAGAAGGGGATCTTTGCCGCGATGTCCCCCAGGTAGCCGGCGGCACGGTCGAGGTCGCCGCTCTTGTAAGCCGCCATGCCGAGTTCGAATTTCGGGGCCAGGAAGGCGCCGTCGATGCCCAGGGCGTCGTTAAAGCTCTTCATGGCATCCTCCGTTTTCCCGGCCCTCTTGAGCGTGATGCCTTCGTTGTATTTATCAATGGCCTCGTTGTTGTCGGACCAGAGAAACTTGTTGATGAGCGACTCGATCTTCTGGCGCGCCGACGCGTCCCCGGTCTTGAGCCACATCGAGCGGCAGGTGGATACCACGCTTTCGTAATCGTTCCGCTGTTCCGCCATGAGGAGGGCGTTCCAGTAGGAATTGAGCAGGTACTGTCGGGAAATCCCTTTTTTTGTTATCGCGGTCTTGTAGTAGTTCTCCGCTTCGCGGTAGTTCCCCTGGATTTTCTCGATCTCCCCGAGGAAATAATAGGCGTTGCCTGATTCACCCGATTCAGCGGCCTTCTGGAACATATCCTTGGCCCTTTCGTATTGCTTCCGGATGTACAGGCGCCGTCCCTGGTCGTAATAGCCGGCGGCCAATAGCTGTTGTGATACTGCCAGCGCCAGGGCAAGCGCGATTGGTGTTATTATTTTTTTCATTGTATTTGAGGGATTTCTCACCGGAATATATAGTATACTGGGAAAAAGGGACTTGCACATTGTTTCAAATTATCACGGTAAATGTCAAGATATTTGTGTGATTGTGCTCACCTGTCCTACCCGGTGCTCCGCGCGCCCTTTCCTTGGTAAGACCTCACCCGCGCTCCGCGCGCCCTCTCCTTGGTAAGGAGAGGGCTTCAGTTATAAATATTTATTTCTTTTTCCCCCTCTCCGCTTTGCGGAGAGGGGGCAGGGGAGTGAGGAAAAATAGCGGAGAGGGGGTGACGGAGTGCGGGTGAGGGCGTAAAATGCTTGTATAAACCAGCCATGCCGCACTAACCTTGTCCGATGAGCGGCCTTGTACGATCAACAGGCGTGGTGGCAGTATCAACTCTGGCAAGCAGGATCCTGGGCCTTGTCCGGGACATGCTCATGGCGGCCTTCTTCAGCGCGACGGGCGCCACCGACGCCTACTACATCGCCTTTCGCATTCCCAACCTGGCTCGCCGGCTGGTGGGGGAGGGCGTCTTCACGGTATCATTCATACCCGTATACACGGAATACCTCGTCGACAGGGGAACCGCCGAGGCCTTCGACCTTGCGCGGAAGACTCTCACCGCGCTGATGGCCGCCCTCGCGGTCCTGGTGGCGCTGGGAATGGTTTTCGCTCCCGGCGTGGTACGCGTTCTCGCCATGGGCTTCGATGATGCCTCCCGGGTGGATTTGACCGTTGTGATGTTCAGGATCATGTTTCCCTTCCTCCTCGCGGCCGGGTTTCTGGCCTTTTCCACGGGATTCCTCAACTCCCATAAATTCTTCTTCGCCCCGGCTTTCGCGCCGGTTCTCCTGAATGTCGGCATCATGGCCGGGATCCTTTTCTTCAGCGGGCTTTTTGCCGAGCCGCTCTATGGCGTGTGCGCGGGCGTCCTGGCGGGAGGCCTGCTCCAGGTGGTTCTTCAGTTACCATACCTGGCGCGGGCCGGCTTCAGGATACGCCTTTCCGCCGCCTTAAATCATCCGGAGCTGAAAAGAATATTCCGCCTCGGCCTCCTGGGAATACCCGGCATGGGGAGCCAGCAGATCAACATTCTCGTCGCGACCCTGATGGCGTCGTTCCTGGCGCCGGGCAGCGTCTCCTTCATATATTTTTCAGACAGGCTCCACGAACTGGTACTGGGTATTACCGTCGTCTCCATCGGCAGCGTGGTCTTTCCGGAGATGTCGCAGCTTGCGGCGCGAAAGGACTATGAAAAGCTGGGTAAGCTCTATTCTATTTCAATGCGGTCGGCGCTCTTCCTGGCGGTGCCGGCGACCGTGGCGCTGATGGTTGTCGGGTTCCCGATCGTGTCAGTCATATTGATGCACAACAGGTTCACGGCACACGAGGCAACAATGACCTACCGCGCCCTCTTGTGCGCCAGCGCGGGCATCGTCAGCATCGCCGTGAGCAGGATCACCGTCCCGGTCTATTACGCGCTCCGAGATCCGCGAACCCCCCTGTACGCGGCCCTGTTTTCCTTCGCGCTCAATGCCGCCTGCGGGTACTTCCTGATGAGGACCCCCCTGGAGCATGCCGGGCTGACCCTCTCCGTTTCCATTGCCGCGACGGCGCAGATGGCCGTCCTGGTGGCGTTGCTGAAGAAAAAAGCTGTGCCGATCGACGGCGGGGAGATTATACGGTCGGCCGTGAAACACCTCGCCGCCGCGGTATTCATGGGCGCCCTGGTATGGTTCATCGCGAACTTCGTCGACTGGGTCGGTGACGCCTTTGCCGTGAGACTGCTGTTCATTGCCGCCCTGGTCATCGCCGGCGGCGCGGCATACCTGGCCGCGTGCCTGGTCCTGCGCGCGCCGGAGGCGCGGTACATGCTTGATACATTGCTCCGCAGAAGATGATTCAGCCGAGGATGGCTTTCATGACGCCGTCGACGTCGCTCAGGTCCTCAAAAAAATGATCGGGGTCAAGTGCGAGGAGCACCTTCCGGTCGACCCAGCCGGTGCCGACCGAGATGGAAACCGCGCCGGACGATTTGGCGCAGGCGATATCGTGCACCGTGTCGCCAATGATGATGATGTTGTGAAACGGCACATCGATATTGAAACTTTCCCGGATGAGGGAGCGGGCTATGGGAGGCATGTCGTTTCGGTACGAGGCGTCGTCACCGAAGACGCCGAAGGTGAAGAAACGGTTCAGGTTGAAGCGGTCAAGCTTGATGCGGGCGCTTTCCCTGAAGTTGCCTGTCAGGAGTCCCACCATGACCGAGTCGCTGCCGGAGAGACGCACGAGGAGTTCCTCCACGCCCGGCAGCAGGACCGAGGAGCTGTCGTAGATGTTCGTCCTCAGGTGCTCGAAATAGCGGCTTTTCAGCTTGTCGATGTTACGGTGTATGTCCTCCTCCCGGTAGCCCATAATGCCCAGGGATTCGAGGAGGATGAGGGGGTCGGTTTTGCCCTGGAAATCTACGGCGTGCATGGACCCCACCGTGCCGAATACCTCCCGGCACGCCTCGATGAGCGACTTCTTTCCCGCGCCGAAGCACTTGAGAAGGGTGCCGTCGATATCGAATAAAACCGCTTTGATGATAAAGCCTCCGGTGCGCATTGCGCAACGCCTCTTTGAAGGGCATGCTGGTGATACTGAATGAGATGAGGCGTAAATTAATCAATACATTTTTTCCATTTACTTGACTCGGGCGGGGCGATTTGATATTGTGATTCCTGTTAGATGATTTTAAATCTTGTCCGATTCCGCCTGGAGCCTATCCCGATATAAGTTTTTCCGTAACTGTGATGCGCCAGAAAAAAGCCTCACAGCCTGCGTTACAGGATAGAAGATGAAGACTCAGGCAGTCCTCGGTCGTTCAGCTCATTTTTCTGGCGCTCGGGTGGTCAGGCTATTGGTATTAAACAGGTGATATCAGCCCATCGTATTATCTATAGAGGAGGATATAAATGAAAATCAAATCGCTGTTGGTTTTAATGGTGTTCGTGGCGGTCGTAGCAGGCTGTGACCAGGCAGGCGTTACAAGCGGGGGACCCCGGGAGTCGCTCATCAGCAGGGGATTTATCGATGACAATACATACAAAATAGTGTGCCGCGGATATCCGCTGGATGGGTTGAAGGGCATACAGAAGATCGAATCATCAAAGAGGGCGGCATTGTTGAGCGCCTATTACTACATAAAAGAAACGTTCAATGAATCGGTGGCTCCGGATAAAGACGGAAAAACGGAAAAAATTGAAGTCACGAGTGATCATGCCGTTCTCCATTATGTGGTGCGCAAGACTGGCCTGAAAAGAATGGTAAAACCGGAAAATAAGACTGACGGCAAACCGGAAAATTAATAGGGATAGATAACGAGAATCGAATAATGAACATATTGAATAAAAGCGCTGAATATGACGTACTGGGCATGGGTTCCGCCCTGCTGGATTTCACCGTGATGGTGAACGATGATGACCTTGCCGGGCTGGGACTCATAAAAGGGGAAATGCTTCTCATTGACGCTGACCGCAGCAGGGAGATCCAGTCAGGCCTGGCGGGGAAGCCGATGGTGATCACGCCGGGCGGGAGCTCGGCCAACACCCTGGCCGGCATATCGGTCCTGGGAGGAAAGGGCATTTTCCTGGGCAAGGTGGGCAGCGATTCCCATGGCGACCGCTACATCGAGGACACGGAACTGAGCGGGGTCAAGACGGAAATCGGCAGGCATGACAGCATGACCGGCCACGCCATAACCTTTATCACGCCCGATTCGGAGAGGACCTTCGCCACGCACCTGGGAGCGGCGCTCCAGCTCACCAGGGACGATGTAAGCCACAGCCATATCAGCAACAGCAAGATCATCCATCTTGAAGGATATCTCTTCGAGCCGCCGGGCCTGCGGGAGGCGTGCATGGCAGCGCTGGAAGCGGCGCGAAATAACAATGTCCTCGTGTCATTAGACCTGTCAGACCCCGGCCTGATAGGGAGGATCAAGCCGGTATTCGACCAGGTGATCCATGAGTACGCCAATATACTGTTCGTCAACGAGGATGAAGCCAGGGCCTATACCGGCAGGGAGAGCCGCGACGCGCTGGACCAGATCGGACGGTACTGCGATTTTGCCGTGGTCAAGCTCGGCTCCGAGGGGAGTATCATAAAAAGCGCCGGAGAGGTCTACCGCATCCCGGCTTACAGGACAGCCCTGGTGAATACCAATGGCGCCGGCGACATGTACGCGGCCGGAGTGTTATACGGTCTTGCGCATGGTTTCAGCCCGGAGCGGTGCGGAAAAATCGGAAGTTATGTTTCGTCGAAGGTTGTGGCGCAGGTGGGGGCCCGTTTCCCGGGAAGAATTTCGGTTAATGAAATTATTTAATGAATGGTTCAGCCGGGAAGCTGTTGCACTGAAGTCTATTGATCAATGCAGCAGGAAATCTATAAAAATTTGAATTCTACAATGATGATAAAAAAATTGTTGCAAAAATTAAAACCTTATTTTATAAAATATCCAGGAAAAAATCAAAAGGAGGAGTAAATGAAAAAAATCATAATAACCACTATGGCGGCAGTATTCATGATGAGCATGATATCATGCAAAAGCGTCAATGTAAAACGGGAATCATGCGACAAGGGCTGCGAAACAGCTAAAAAAGAATGCTATGATAAAGCAAAAGACAAAAAGGGAAACATTCCCGCAGCTAAAAAAGCGGCATGCGATGCTGCTGCGCAGAAATGCATTAATGAGTGCGCGAAGAAGTATGGTGCCAAGTAGGATTGTAATAACAGCACGCAGTTGTAATGCGAAATCTAATTCTAAAAAAGCAGTGCCGGTAAAAGCGGCACTGCTTTTTTTAGGAGGAAATGTAGCGGTGGCAGACTTGCCGGGAATAATAAAAAAATTATTGCATTATACCGGGTGTTGTTATAATACTCTACATGTTGTGAAATTATCGTATAAGATTCCGGGCATCCCAACAGGAATGCAAAAGGTTTTACTCCGGGAATCATAATTTGAACAACAATACTTGAAAAAAACAGAAAGGAGGATTCGATGAAAAAAGTACTGATAATCGCAGTGGCTGTATTATTCACAATGGGCATGATATCATGCAAAAGCGTCAATGTAAAACGGGAATCATGCGATAAGGCATGCGAGACGGCAAAAAAACAATGTGTTGACAAGCTGGCCAAAGACAAGCAGGGGAAGGTCAACGAAACGAAAAAAGCCGCTTGCGACGCTGTTGCACAGAAATGTATTGATAAATGCGCGAAGGAATACGGTGCCAAATAGAAGGGGCGACCGTACAGAAAAGCCATCTGGGTATCGTAATCCAGATGTCAGAAACAGTGCCGGCAGCCCCGGCACTGTTTTTTGGTACAGGATAAAACCGGTGGTCCCGGCCGTCAGATGCGCTCCGCTGTCCGGCCGGAGGCCGGATAAAGACAATGGGAATCATTGGAATGGTGACGGGAGGGATGCGTATGTTTAAGGGTTTCAATCTATTCACCGTCATTATTCTCCTTTCCGCGGTCCTGGCCGGTCCCGGGCTTTCGGGCCAGGGGATCGTGAAAAAGAGATACGCCGCGGACAAAGAGACCGTGGACCGGCATCATGCGGCGGACCTGGCGCGCATTGAGGGCATAAAAAGAAAGCTCGGCGCTTTCAAGGATGAAATCAACAAACGGCTGAACACCGATAACAGGATCCGCATCGATGATCCCGTCGATATTGACTTCATCGAAGAGATTGAACGCATGGATCACTTTCATTCACGGAAGAAAATCCCGCCGCGGGAATTCGCTTACGTAAACGGCGAGGGCGTCGTCATGAGGTCGGAAGGGAGCGCCGGGAGCGCTACGGCCGGGCGCCTCGATTTCCGTGAGAAAGTCGAGGTGGTCGCACAGACTGAACGGATTGACTCGATACGGGATGTCGAGGCCCCCTGGGTCCTGGTGCGGCGGGACAGCGGCGATGAAGGCTGGGTCTTCGGGGCGTTTTTGCAGAAGAAGAAGCCTGACCGCAAAGAGGATTACAGCACCTTTGACAGGGAAAAGAAGGGGCGGGATTTCAGCGCGCCCCTGGCCGGCAGGATAACGAGCCGGTACGGATACCGGGTCCATCCCGTGACGAAGCGGAGGGAATCGTTCCACGGGGGCCTGGATATAGCGGCGAGGGAGGGCGCGCCGGTCAGGGCGTCGGCCGACGGGACCGTTGTGAAAGCGGAGTACCTCAGGAACGGCTACGGAAAGCTGGTCATCATCGAGCACGAGAAAGAGCTGTCAACCTATTACGGCCACCTGTCGGAAATCATGGTGGAGAAAGGCCGGAAGGTCCGGCGCGGCGAGGTCATCGGCACCGTGGGCAGGACCGGGAACGCCACCGGGGCGCATCTGCATTTTGAAGTGCGCCGGGGAGGCTTCTCCTGCGACCCTGAGGCATATCTGCGGTGAAATTGAAGGCGGGGTCACGTGACCCCGCCTTCAATTTCATTATCATTCCTCATCCTTCAGAAATCCCTTCGCGATGAGCATCTTCGCCAGCGCCAGGGACAGCTCCGTATCGCTGGCGAAATTACCGTTCCTGCTGTAAAAATCCCTTCCCGATGCATAGCCGAGGAGTTTAAATGAATGTTCCACCGCTTTTTGCCTTCTCGACCGGTAACCGGAGAAGAGCTGCCGTATGATATTATCACCCCAGATGGTATGGCCGTTCAGGACGGCCCATTCGTACCAGCGGCCGTAGGAGACGCCGTTGTCGGCGCCGGTTATTTTTTTCAGGTGACCGGCGATTTCCTGCTTGCCGGTATCGAATGACGAACGCCGGCGCTTCTGGCTGATATCGTCGAATACGGAAGCAATTCCCAGGGTGATGATGGTCGCAAAGATGTCAGCGCCGCCGCGCTCCCTCCGGATATAGTTTTCCCGCAGAATAATTACCATTGCGGGTATAATATCCGGTGTTGTGTACTCTCTCAACCTCAATGCGGCTGTCATGCGGGTAATCTGGTAGGTCCCCTTTTTTACGATCCGGCAGAGCTCGGTTTTGACGGCCCCGGAGATGACCCCGGTAAAAACATACATGCCGCCCTGGGCCAGGTTCTCGTCGCTTTCCCTGAGAGATTCAATGAATACCCGGTGCTTGAACGTGTCGTCTCCCCATTTGTTGACTGCCTTGTAGGCGATGAGGCGGTATTTTGCTTCTTCCCGCTTTTCGAGTATGTCCTTGAAAATCACCAGCTCTTCGGCCGTTCCGTTTTCAACAAGGTGCGTCAGGGCATGCGCCCTGAATATGCCGGTATCCCGGTGGTTCTTGATGTACTGGTAGTTGCCTGCGGGGTAATGGGCGATAAGGTTCCTGAAGGCGCACTCGCGGTCTGGAGACCCGCTGTCTTCGATGATGCCTTTCAGTAAGGTTTCTCCCCGGGGCGTTTTCGATGAACTGATGATCCTGATGATCCGTTCCCTGCCTTTCTGGTCGGCCAGGGTGCGGTACTTCTCGGTCAGGAATCCGTAATAGGCGCCGATATGGGAAGTGAATCCTTTTGTAACATCGTCATCGACCATGTGATCTGACAGCATCCGGTTGAAAAGTTCCGGTCCGGCGCTGGTGTCGGGAAGGGCAAAGAGGCCCTTGACCGCCGCTATGCGGTTCCACGCTGACCTGTCCTCAAGAAGCCCGAGCAGTTTTGTCCTGGCGTCGGTTGTCCCGAGGCGCCCCAGTTCCTCGGCGATTTTTCTTTTTTCGGGGATGAAGGTTTCCTTCATCAGCGAATTGAGCAGGCGGTCTTCCCGTTCACCGGCCATTGCCCCGTGGGTTGCGGCAATGATAAACGCCAGTATAATAGTGATAGATATTCTTTTCATGACAGCCTTCCGTGAAAGAAAATGTCCGAGTTGGAGACTTCAGATGTTGTCATACATGGTATGCTTCATTAGAAGAATTGTCAAAGATAATTCGGATGAGGATAAGACCTCACCCCCTCAAGGAGACAGGGGATTTGTCATTCGTTTCACATTAAATTATGAAGAAAACATCAATAATTGTGTTTTATAATGAGAATTCAAGTAATCATGTCCCCTTATTTTTAGTGCCTCAAATGCCGATATTAATAGTGGAAAATCAGCAAAGGAAGGTACATAATGGATCTGTACCCCTATTTTGAACTGACAAAACTATCGGATAAAGCGATGGCCTCAAACCTTGAGAAAATCAACAAGTCAGACCTGATCGGGTCGCGCGATCCCCTGGTTGAACCTGACGCGAAAAGAAGGGAGGGGGGTCATGGCAAAAAAGAGGAGCTTCCTGACGAAGCGGGGAAGCACTTCGGGAGCCTGAAGATCGCCGCGGACCAGGCTAATAACGAGCTTGAAAAAAGAAATTCACCCTACCGGTTTTACATATACCAGGAGGAGAAAGATACCTTTATCAATCTGGTCAGGCTGGACGGCAACGGCAACGTCGCCGAGGTAAAGAGGAAAAATATCACCCACCAGGAATTCGCGGATCTCATCAAGCACATTCAGGAAGGCGAGGGCCTCTTTTTCGACAGTATCGGCTGATGCCCTCAGGCGAGCTTCCGCACCGCTTCATCGATCCGCCGGACACCTTCAACGATATTTTTATCCGACGTCGCAAAGGAGAGCCGGATATGCTTGTCCGAACCGAAGGCGATGCCCGGCACAACCGCCACTTTTGCCTCCTCGAGAAGGTAAGAGGTGAGCCTGGATGAATTGAATTCGCTCTTATACTGTCCCGCGATATCCCGCCAGCCCTTCATCGAGTAGACCTTCTCCACACCCGGGAACGCGTAAAAGGCGCCATTGGGGCTCAGGCAGGTGAATCCCGGTATGCTGTTGAGTGCTTCGACGATGATCGCCCGACGGCGGGCGAAAGCCTCGACCATGTCCCGCACGGGCTTCTGTTCGCCATTGAGGGCCTCGACGGCCGCCCACTGGGATATGGACGTGGGGTTTGACGTGGACTGGCTCTGGAGCGTGTCCACCTGCGCCATGATCGCGGCGTCGCCGGCCATATAGCCGATACGCCAGCCTGTCATGGAATAGGCCTTGGACACGCCGTTCATCACGATCGTCTTCTGCTTCATTTTATCTGACACGTTGGCGATGTTGTAGAACTCGAACCCGTCATAGAGAATGGATTCATACATGTCGTCCGATATGAGGAGGATATCGCGGTCGCCCACCACTTCTGCGATGGCCTGGATGTCCTTCTTCGTGTAAGCTGACCCCGTCGGGTTCGAGGGAGAGTTGATGACAATGGCCCTGGTCTGCGGGGTGATAGCCCTGTCGAGCAGGTCCGGGGTCATCTTGAAGCCCCCTTCCTCGGCCGTGTCGATGATGACCGGAGTGCCGTCGGCCAGCGTGGTCATGGGCGGATAGGACACCCAGTAAGGCGCCGGGATGATCACTTCGTCTCCCCGGTTCAGGAGCACCTGCATCAGGTTGTAAAAGGAGTGTTTGCCGCCTGAATTGACAATAACCTCCGACGGCTTATACTCAAGGTTGTTGTCCCGCTTGAATTTTTCTATGATCGCCTTTTTAAGCTCAGGGATCCCCCCTGACGGGGTGTATTTTGTCTTTCCCGATTCGATGGCGCGGATGGCCGCCGCCTTTATGTGATCGGGAGTGTCAAAGTCCGGTTCGCCGGTGCCGAACCCGATGACGTCAATCCCTTTAGCCTTGAGGGCATTGGCCAGGGCGTTGACCTCAAGGGTCGGTGATGGTTTTACCTGAAGTATCCTGTCTGAGAATTTCATGGGCGTATCCTGAGCATATGTTCCAATTTCAATCGCTTCTATCAGGGGAGACCGAGATACCGTGTCAAGTTTTTTACCTCATATATAATGTAAAAAACATCATACTTTTGACTGGGACCCAGCCGGGTAAGTATTCGGGGGAGGAGGTAGCACCGCGGCCACCTCCTCCCCCGGACCCCCACCACCCGCGCCGCTCATCGCCGCGGGGCTAAATGTTGATGTATTTTGTGATTTCTTGGGTTATCTGTTTATAAGAGCGCGTTGTGGTGTTTAGTTTTTTTTAAGAATGTAAGAAATACCTGTCGGCTTTTGCTCCGGAAGCCACATCCTGTGGCATCCTCGCACCGCCGGGCCTCGTGGCCGGCGACTGGTTTTGTATATAAATTTATGAGGACCTGCGGCATAGAGACTGCAGGTGGTTATTAATTTACGCCTCCCTTGCCGAGGGTATTAAATTGCAGAATGCCTTCACCCCCCGCCCTCTGTTTCGCCGTGCATCGCAGACAGACGCGGGAAAAGGGCGAGGACTGTTTGAGCCTGCCATAGGCAGGCGAGTTCCGCAGCCCCCGCGTCTGTCGAGAAGCGCAGGGGAGCCGAAGGCCGAAACAGCAGGCGGGGCACTTTTCTTTTGCACAATTTTCTTTTGGTGACAAAAGAAAAGTGTGACTCCCCGCCCGGGGAACCCGGGCGCGCCCAGCCCTAGTTCAGGGCAATATATGCATATATTTATATTGACTAAATCAATATTCATGTTATACTTATGACAATCCGCGCCGATGTATCGGATATCAAGAATAGCACGAGTGTTGACATGCGAATAAAGCTGTGGGGAGTAAGGGGATCGCTTCCGACCCCCCTGAACGGGTATACCATAGAAAACAAAATCCGGAAGGCCCTGACCCTCGCCAAACCGGGCGACATATCATCGGAAGAAGCAATCGAATCCTTCATCCGTTCCCTTCCCTTCTCCGTGCGCAATACCTACGGCGGTAATACCACGACGATCGAGGTGATGACGTCAGGGGGCGACCTCATCATCCTGGATTGCGGAAGCGGGCTCAAGCCCCTCGGCATGGAGCTCATGAAGGGAGATTTCGGCAAGGGCAGGGGAACGGCCACCGTGCTGTTGTCCCATACCCACTGGGACCACATACAGGGGATTCCCTTTTTCGTGCCCTTCTACATACGAGGCAACCGGTTCAATTTCTATTCAGCCCTTCCCGATCTGAAAAAGCGCCTTGATCTCCAGCAGGTCTTCACGCATTTCCCGGTCACCTTCGATTATCTCCAGGCAACCAAGGAGTTCTTCACGATACAGGCCGAGGAGGAGATCTACATCAACGATACCATGGTGCTGAACAAGGTCATGCCCCATCCGGGCGGTTCCCACGGGTACCGGATCGAGGAGAACGGGACGGTTATGGTCTACACCAGCGACTGCGAGTTCAATATCAACGAGATTGATAACATAGAAAAATACCGGAGCTTTTTTTCCGACGCGGACCTGGTTATTTTCGACACCCAGTATACCTTCGACGAGGCCATCAACAAGCTGGAGTTCGGCCATTCCTCCGCGGCCATAGCCATAGACATCGCCGGCATGTTCAACGTCAGGCGCCTCGTACTGTTTCACCATGAGCCGAATTACGACGACGAGAAACTGGAGAACGTCCTCATCAACGCCCGTACCTACCAGAGCATGAACCCGAAGCGCACGGGGGACCTCTATATCGATATCGCCTACGAGGGAATGGAATTCGAACTCTGACCCTCCCTCCCGGCCGGGGGGCTGGATCCTGCCGATATCAGCCTGCTTCCCGGGCGCGCTCATGGCGCATTGTTTCGGGATAACTTTGCCGGTTCAGGGCGTTGTTGCTGTACCGGTTCCATAGTCGTAACCGTTGCTATCAGGAGGCGATCATGAACGAAAAGAATCTCATTCTTGCCGTCGACATCGGGACCACTGAAACCAAGGCGGTCCTTGTCGGCCCTGACGGGTACATAGATTCCAGACAGGTTTCATGCAGCCTCGCCTATCCGGAACATTCCTGCGTCGAGCAGTCCCCGGAGGAACTGGCCGGCGCCGTTTACAGCACCAGCGGGAATGTCCTGGCGGCCCATCCCGAACTGGCCGGCAGGCTCGCCGGCATGGTGTTCACGAGCCAGATGCAGAACACGATACCGGTCGGTAAGGACGGGAAGCCCCTCATGAACATGCTCTCCTGGATGGACGAGCGCGCGGCCCGGTTCACCCAGGAGGTAATGTTCAAGGGCTTTGCCAGGATCCAGGGCTACCCGGTCACGAAACTCATCAGGATCCTGCGCATAACCGGCGGCCTCCCCGGAAAAAACGGGAAGGACACCGTGTGCAAGCTTGCCTGGATGAAACAGAACATGTCTGAACTCTATGACAGGGTCCACAAGTTCCTGGACGTGAAGGACTACGCGCTGTTCCTGGCCACAGGAAACTGCGTCAGCTCCTACGACATGGCCTGGATCACCTGGCTCATGGATACGCGGAACAGGGACCAGGGGAAATGGACATGGTCCGGCGCGATCCATGCCATGTTCGGCCTTGACCCGCGCAAAATGCCGGAGCTGAGGCCCTCGACCGCTATCGCCGGCACGGTAACCGCTGAATTCTCCGCGAAAACGGGTGTGCCGGAAGGGCTTCCCGTGGTGAACGGTTCCGGCGACATGCTCACGTCGGCGATCGGCTCGGGCGCTATCGAGGCGGGCCGGATGCATATCAACATAGGAACAGCCGGATGGGTTGCCACGCACCATCCCGCGGTCGCCGTTGACATGGCGCATTACGTGGGAACGATCGCATCGGGGATCCCGAATGTCTACCTTCTGATCAGCAAGCAGGAGACCCTGGGGGCAGCCCTGGAATGGCTCAAGGGTATACTCTATCCCGATGAATATGCGAAGGGAAAAACCTCCGGAGAGCTCTACGCGGACATGGACCGCATGGCCGCCCAGTCTCCTCCCGGGTCGAACCGCGTTATCTTCACCCCCTGGCTTTACGGAGAGCGTTCGCCGATTAATAATCCCTGCCTGCGGGGCCAGGTATTCAACATCGAGCTCGACACGAACAGGGCAGACCTCTGCCGGGCTGTCATGGAGGGGGTCGCCTTCAATATCCGCTGGGGCATGCAGTACGTGGAAAAGCTGTCTCTCAAAAAATCAAGGCAATCAACGGATGAAGTCAGGCTGATCGGGGGCGGATCCAAGAGCGCCATCTGGTGCCGGATCTTCGCCGATGTCCTGCAGAAGCCGGTAGTGCAGATGATGAACCCGCAGATGGCGTGCGCCCAGGGGGCCGCGACCATCGCCATGGTGGCCCTGGGGATCTACCGGGACTTCGGAGAGATAGAACGGATGCTTAAAAAAGGGAAGCGCTTCGATCCCGATCCCGGCACCGGGGCGCTGTATGACAGTCTTTTCGGCCACTACAAGGCGCTGTATAAAAACAACAGGAAGGAATTCAACAGCATCAATCGATAAGGACACGGGGACCATGAAATCATCGGATTATTTCAAGCGGGCGGTATTCTGCGACTTTGACGGGACCATCACCTCCCAGGAATCATTTATCGGCATGTTCAACCTGTTTACGCCGGAACTCTTCAGGAAGGTTGCCCCTGAAATGGTTACCGGCCGCATGACGCTGAGGGAAGGGGTACGGAAGCTGATAGAATCCATACCTTCAGATAGATTCAATGACATCCTGGAATATACCCTTACGATTCCGATCCGCCCCGGCTTCACGGAACTATTGGACTATCTCGAATCAATTCGTGTTCCCCTGATAATCATATCCGGGGGGTTCAGGAGGATGGTCGAGACGAGGCTCGGGCCCCTGCTGCCGCGGGTATACGCGGTCCATGCCGTCGATGTGGACACGGGCGGCCCCCTGCTCAGGGTTTCAAAAACGGTCGAGGGGGACACGGAACTGATGGCGAAAGCCGTGGTGATGTCACGGTATGATTGCGGTGAAACAGTCGCGATCGGCGACGGTTCCACGGACAACAGCATGGCCGGCAGCGCGACGATCGTGTTCGCCCGCGACGGCCTGATGAAGCACCTCCAGATGAAGCAGAGGCCATTTATCCAGTGGAACGATTTCAACGATATACGCCGCGCGCTGATGGAGCGGTGGGGCGGCGCCTGACCTGATAAGCCGGGATTGTAATCCCGGGCATGCTGTGGCCATGAATGGAGGCGGCCATGCTGAAGTTCAAATCCGTGTACGATCCGATCGAAGATGATGACGGTATCCGCATCCTGGCCGCGCGGTTCCGGGGCAGGGGCATGAAATCGGAGCGCTATGACGTGTGGATGCCCAGCCTGGGACCTTCCGAGAAACTGCTGAAAGACATGCTCAATGACAGGGTATCATGGGCTGATTTTAAAAAGAAATATAAGGATGAGGTATTGTCCTCCATCGCTGTTGACGGGAAGAACTCCACGGTCATGAATCACGGGCAGAAGTTTACCTTTAGGCTGATAAAAATGTTGAGTGAAAAACAGCAGGTGACCCTCATGTGTCATTGCGATACCGATGAACCCCGGTGCCACCTGAGGGTGATGGAAAAGATTATTCATGCCCTTTAATGCCGGGCAGGCGCTATTACGAAGTCTTCTTCGCCAGGATAACCGTGAAGTCGTCCCTCAGGTCGACGTCCCTGACAAAGGCATTGAATTTCTTCAGCAAAAAATCGAGGATATCGGCAGCGGAACCATCCGGCGCATCTCCCAGCGATTTCATGAGCCGGTCGATGCCGTATCTCTCTTTCCCGGGATTTTTCGCGTCCAGGATGCAGTCGGTGAAAAGCAGGAGGATGTCGTCTTTCTCCACGCTGAACTGTATGACTGAAGGCCTGTGGCGATTGATATCCAGCCCCAGCGGTTCCCCCCGGAAAATTTTTTCCCCCGCATCGATTATCCGCACCTCTCCCGATTTCCTGACGCGGTGCAGGAGGTCAGGGTGCCCGGCGTTGACGTATTCGACCCTGTCGTCCAGGAACCGCAGGAGGATGCAGGTCACAAAATTGTCAAGGCGGGATAAATCCCGGGAGATATGTTCATTGACGACGTTCATGACCGTATCAAGGTTTTCCCCCTTCATCGTGTTGAAAACACGGAAGGTAACGGGCTTTACCATCATGGTTATGAGGGCCGATGAAACACCGTGGCCTGATACGTCAAAGAGGGCTATCCCCTGGAGATGGTTGTCCGAATAGTAGAAATCATAAAAATCGCCCGAAGCCCCGTATTTCGGCATGAATGACATGGCGATGTCCCAGTGTTCTATGGACGAGGGGACCGGCGGGAGCAGCATTTTCTGCATGTTGGCAGCCAGTTCCATCTCAATGGCGGCGATCTCGTTTCCCTTTTCCAGTTCCTTGTGGGTTTTCAGGAACCGGTTGGCCAGTATCAGGGTTATCCCCATGGTAAAGGCAAAAAATCCGTACTGGGTGAGTACTATATCGTAGGCCCAGAACATGGAATCGGCGATATCAAAAATCGCGCATGCCACCAGTATGACGGCTCCCGCCAGGAGGTTCCCCGGCGTGGTGGACGTAATCGTGCGCTCTGTTGTCCTGATGATCCGGCAGGGGAGCGCATGCGCCCGGTAGCGGTCGTAAATCCTTTTCCAGTTGCTATAGACCTGGTATCCGATCCTGGCGAACAGGTAATAGAGAAGGGGGATGATGACGGAAACCTGCCATATCCTCAGTATGTCGATGGCGAAGGGATTGGAGACCGGCATCAACGTGATAATAACAAGGATGGCGTAGAATGCGCCGTAAATCTTCGTAAGGCGGCTGCAGGTCCCGGTGAGGAGCAGGTCGACGAAGGCGCCGATAAGGGGCACCAGGGCGTAGAGCGAGCAGTATTCGACGCGGTGCAGTATGGTCGAATCGCTTATGAATTCATAGACCGCATGGGTGCGGGAAAGGATATAAACGAACAGGAGAATGGAAAACAGGGCGTAGTACAGGTTGAACAGCTCGTCACGCCTCCGGATGTAAATGAAAAGGTGGTATATGCCGAAAAACAGATAGAGAAATACCAGTATTATGGTTGCCTGCTCGGAGCGCAGTTTTTGAAGCTGTTCTATGGTGTCGATAACAAAGGGCGTGCTCCGGTGAAATCCCGAATCTATGTTGGTGGGATCGCCGATGATCCTGGCGGCGAGAATGTTTCTCCCCGTCACCATAATGCGCGGGTCAATGGGTATGAGCACTTCCCGTGAATGACGGTAACTGGTTATCTCCCCCCTGCCGTTGACATGGATTTCCGACCTTACCAGATGGCCGTTGAGGTAAACCGCCCAGTTCTCGCCGATATTGGCGAAGAATATTCCGAGGAAGCTGTTCAACGCCGGGCCCTCTTCGTCCATGGTGAAAGAGGTCAGGAAGGTGAAATTTTCCGGCGGATACTTTTTTGGGGATAGGAAGGTCCGTCTGGGCATACCCTCGAGGGGAAGCTCTTTAAGGACGACTTTCCTGCTGCCTGACGTGATGCCGGGAATTACGAGCCATTCCCCGTCGCCCGGGGAGGGAATCACATCCAGCCAGGCGGTGTCAAAACCTTTGCGGACATATATTATTTCCTTGTCGAGATTAATAGCGGAAGCTAACAGCGGCATTGACTGAAAGAATACAAGAATAACAATAACAGGTTGTAATAATCTTTTCATGTAATTGTAATGTGGGCAATGTATCGCGCTCCCATATCCGCAATCCGGGAATTATCTGGTCAATCAAACAGATATAGTAAATGGAAAACCGCCCGCCCGGGCTCTATATGTTTAATTTTTTGATTGCCTGTCAATTGATTTTTATTTCAGTCCAACTAAATAATGAGCGCAAAAAAATATGAGGGATCAGTTGCCGTTCCAGCCTGCGATGCGCGCCAGCATCCACCACTGTGCCTTGGCGAGCCGCACTGCACCACGTTCTCCTATGTGATCACCGTCTTCAGCGTATGAACCGTCAATGTCAAGCATGTTGTCGTCGGCTATGGTCGGAAAGGTATGTCCGTCCCATGATGTGGTATTTTGAACACCGGTATCATCGTAGCTAAGGATATCCGCATAATCAAACAGTATTCTCGATTTATTGGCCCTGACATAATTACGCATATACTCGTGTTTTAAGTGACCCTGGTATCCGGATTCGCCGGACAGGTCTGCGGGGCCGGTAGTAAAGACGGCTTTTGTGATATATCCATTCAAGGCACAATATGCATTATAGTCATCTGTTGCCCCGAGATAGGTGTCCATGCTGACACGGTTAAGCGTTATAGCGTAATCAGCGGCATCAAGACCCCAGTCTGTGTCTCCATCGGGGCCTCCGACAGATGATCCTGCCCACCTGCACCCGAAGACTGGATCTGCAGCCGCAGAAAATCCATCCCGTGTCAGGTCCCAGCACCAGCCGAATCCAATGGCATGTATCGGATGCCCGTGGCTTGCATATTCCGCTATCATGTTTTTAATAGTATTCATATTGGCACCGCCATCATTGTGCCCATCGTAGGCGTACCATGTGAACCATTGGGCTTCCCCTGCACCGCTGTTGTTGACCCGTACATATTGATCTGTCGGTGCTTCTCCGATTCCCACGTTGCAGGCATAGGCGGGATTTTGCGCTTCCAGGAGTTCCATACCGGTCCGGTACGCCGCCGAATGGGACTCGCCGGGGAAGGCCACCATCATCTTCCTGACCTCGGCCATGTACCGGGCCGGGATCCTGTCATAGTCGGCAACGATGGTATGGTCAGCGATGATCGGCTGGCTGTAGGACGCAAACAGCAGGGCCCTTTTCTTTGAATTATTCCCGGCGATGGCGTCAAGGTTGCAGCCCGTCACGGTCATTGCCAGCAGTGATAAGGCGACATTGAATATTCTCATGGTTTTATCTCGGGATGTTTATCCGTCTTCATGGTTTTGATGTGTCACAGGGAACCCCGCACATGCAGAGACCGCATGCAGCCATGTAAAAAATCCCAGGGATGCAGATGGTCTTTGTGAAGACCGGTGATGGTATTGAATACCGGATGATCCGATGATTGCCGGCCTACGCTTATATGCTCGAATAGCTTTTCGTTCCTGCTGCTGGTCCATAAGCTATCTGATGCGTTATTGAGAAAATCATTTACTCTGGATTCTACTGTTTGTAATTCCATGGGGATTGTCATATTTGTAAATAATGCGTCCCTGCTGATGCGACACCCCTGATGTAAGCTGTGTTCTTGGTTGTACGCGGTTGTGACGGCCCCGGAGAAGGGGATGCGGTCATCACTGCTTTTCTTTCGGGCATCCCACGACATACACGGTGCCGGCGTCGCGGTCTTCATAGGTGGCGACGCTGTTGATGTTGTTCTCCCAGTAACGGCAGTATATTTGCCCTCGGCTGTAATCTGAATGAAATGAGCAGGCTTTACAGTCTTCAAGTTTCATGTGTTATGGCGGCTCCTGATAGTTACAGGGCTTATATCCGAACAGGCGTGTAATAGTCAATAATATTTTATTTGTTGGGTACCGGAACATATCGCGGTATTTAATTTTGACTGGACAAATTTCTGAAATGAAACGAGGGTGATGCCGGAACATGGCAATGATCTGCCGGATTGTCAGATCCGGATCGCCTGTTCACGGAAAACAAAACTATTCCCGCGCGCCCCCTCCGGGGGTCGGGGGATAAAATTATTTTTTTGCATGAAGAGTGGTTTTCCTTAATATTCTGATAAAATAATTATCAGGGTCTTGACGAATGGTAAAAATTTTTATATATTACTTCGATAGTTATCGAATTTAAAAATAATGAAACTATAACCTTATCTTCAGAGAGGCTCTTAAGAAGTCATGAAATATCTCATCTTCATCCTTTCCATTATATCAATAGCCATTTTTGTGTCCCTCATACACGCTTCTTCGCGGTCCGCCGATGACCCGGATCAGAAAAAGATCAGGTCGGTCAACTGGCGCGGCGCGATGTTCCGAAACCAGGTTCCCACCAGCGTGGGGTCTCCCGGCTCATTCCTTAACACCATATGGCTCTGGATCAGCGGCAGGGAGGAGCGCCGGCCGCGAAAGGATATAGCGTTTACCCCGGTCCCGGCCGGGACCTTCGGGACCCGGGGCGGGGATGGACTCGGCG
>CAZZHU010000006.1:32538-50559 GCA_964654045.1 uncultured Leptospirales bacterium | reverse complement strand
GCGGCAACAGGATCCGCGCGGTTGCCATGGCTTCGACTGACGGTATACCCCGCGGCGCCAACATAGTTGACACCGGGGCGCCAATCTCCGTACCCGTCGGCGAAAATACGCTGGGAAGGATTTTTAACCTTCTTGGTGAAACCGTCGACAATAAGGAGCCCCTCAAGGTTAAGGATAAAAGGTCCATCCACCAGGTCCCTCCGAGATTTGACCAGCTTGAGCCGAAAGCAGAAATTTTTGAAACCGGTATCAAGGTTATCGATCTTCTGGCTCCCTATATCAAGGGTGGAAAAACCGGTCTCTTCGGCGGCGCAGGTGTCGGAAAGACAGTTGTTATCATGGAGTTGATCAATAATGTTGCCCAGCAGCACGGCGGTTATTCGGTATTCGCCGGTGTCGGTGAGCGTACCCGTGAAGGAAATGACCTCTGGCTTGAAATGCAGGGTTCCGGTGTTATAGATAAAGCCTGTCTCGTGTACGGGCAGATGAACGAGCCTCCCGGAGCCCGCCTCCGCGTTGGCCTGACCGCTCTTACCATGTGCGAATATTTCAGGGACCTGTCCGGTCGTGACGTTCTCCTGTTCATTGATAATATATTCCGTTTCAGCCAGGCCGGCTCAGAGGTTTCGGCCCTTCTCGGACGGATGCCTTCTGCCGTTGGTTACCAGCCTACACTGGCTTCTGAAATGGGTCAGCTCCAGGAGCGGATCACTTCAACAAGAAACGGCTCCATCACTTCTGTTCAGGCCATCTATGTTCCCGCTGACGACTTGACTGACCCGGCGCCGGCTACCGCGTTCATCCACCTTGACGCCCAGACGGTTCTTTCACGTCAGATTGCTGAAAAGGGTATTTACCCGGCTGTTGACCCGCTGGATTCATCATCACGTCTTCTTGCCCCCGAGCTTGTGGGCGAAGATCATTATAACACGGCGATGGAAGTAAAACGGGTGCTCCAGCGCTATAAAGACCTCCAGGACATCATCGCCATTCTCGGTATGGACGAGCTTGCTGAGGAAGATAAGCTTCTCGTGCAGCGCGCCCGGAAGATTGAGCGTTTCCTGTCGCAGCCCTTCTTCGTAGCCGAGCAGTTCACCGGTTATAAGGGAAAATACGTCAAGCTTGAAGAGTCGATTAAGAGCTTCAAGGGCTTACTGAACGGCGAATATGACAGTCTTCCCGAGCAGGCATTCTACATGGTCGGCCCGATCGAAGAAGCTGTGGAAAAGGCGAAAAAATTACAAGGTTAATAACCAATGAAGAAGATACAATGCAGCATCTTAACGCCTGACCGTTATTTATACGAGGGTGAAGTAGCATTTGCCGTGGTGCAGGCGCACAATGGTGAAATGGGCTTCCTCGTTGATCACGCGCCCCTCATTTCCGAGCTGGGTGTGGGGGAAATCCGGTTGCAGGACGGTAAGACAACTGAATACTTCGTAGTCGAGGGCGGAGTTGTCGAGATACGCGACAACAAGCTGATAATTCTTGCGGAAACCGCCAGCAAGAAGGAAGAACTGGACAAGCCGGCTCTTGAAGAAAAACTGAAGGAGTTACGGGAACAGAAAGAGAGAGAGATCAAGGCTTTTTCTCCTGAATGGGTCCGATTCCAGGGTGAAGAAAGGCGTATCAAGGCACGGATTAAGGTTGCCAGCAGATAAGTTCAAATTAGTCAATATATAGTCAAAAAAGAGGATGGCAGAAATGCCATCTTTTTTTTGGCCTCACGCAGGGGATCGCCTGGTTCTTAAACATTTGAAATTCTAAATGAAAAATCATGGCTTTTATGAAACAGCGGATATCCGGCTGACTCAGATTAATTGTAAGCACCAATACTATGATAAAACAGCAAGATTATGGCTTGATATTTAAAAATCTTGATTTATTTTAAGGAATAATCGATATTATATATAGGTAAATCTGTCAATACAGACATTCTGGTTATGTCACCATTGATAATATGGTTTTCAGGTCATTTTTGAAGAAATAATCGCATAGATATATGGCAAAAGAAATATCACAACAAACGGGCGGGAAAGCCGGCGATGCCGTTATAATCATTCCCGAAAGCGTAAAAAAGAATCTTCCGCGCGATTTTGATGTTGGAGCTATCGGGAAAATAGACCTGAAAGAGGCTGAAACAATCGCCAGTGAGGATATTTTTCTTATAAAAGAAAACGAGCTTGTAGAAGGCCTTGAGGATTTTGAGATTATTCCGCTCGATGAGGAGGATAGAACCGCGGCTAATGATGTGGCTGCAGCCCGTGCCGAAGAAAGAAAGACAGCGCTCACGGCAGAGATTGAAAGGATCGTTGATCGCATCATTAAACATGAAGGAAAAACAGGAAAGGTACCGGAAGAAAAGGTACCGGAAGAAAAAGAGTACGATCTGGAGGCGGTCCCTGTTATAGAGGAAAAAACGGAAAGTGATATTGAATACGATGACGGACGAACATGGATCTCTCTTGAAGAACTTGATAAATATGACGAGCATGGTCATAAATGGGTTCCGCTCGAAGAACTTGTCACGGAAGGTGAAATTCGCAAGCGGGGAGAAACAAAAGGTAAAGATAATAAGCCGGCGGCAGGTACAAGCGGCGCACGGTCCGAAGGGGAAACAACAGCCGGCGGGCGGAATGAATTTCTACAGCCGCGGGAAGCTCCTGTCATGGTTGAAGGATATGTCGAGGGCGATGATGAATATATAATATGGGATCTGCCTGCCAAAAGTAAATCTGATGTGAAGAAGGAATCGGTACCGGCTGGTATTGAAGGTACAACGCATTCCGCCGCTGAAAAGGGAAGTGCAGCCGGAAAGGATAAGCATGATATAACGAAAGAAGATGAAGTTGTAATTTCAATGGAGGATTTTGACGGGGCGTCTAAAAAAGCAGGAAGAGGCGGGCCGGACCTGTCCCCTATTGAGTATGCGGATGCCATGCAGCAGCCTGATGCAGGCGTGAGTATTATCGGGAGACCCGAAAGATTGAAGGAAGAGCGCGTCCCTTTGCAATACAAGGACCTCATCTCGGAAGGGGTTCTTGGTGTAACGCAGGAAGCCGGAAAGGTGTATTTTATTGACGATATAACAAACAGAGAAGAAAAGGAAGATAGAACCATTTTTGACGAGAGCGAACTGGATAAGATAATTTCGGGAATCGTACAGGTGGAAGAGGGTTCAGCCTATGTCCTGCGCGAGGCGAATGTTGAAGAGGACCGCGAGCGGATTGCCGTTATATCGGAAGAATTCGGCCCATCGCATGAAGATCTCTTCGTTGATATGGATTATAAATACGGTGATGAGGAGCTCGACTACATACATACCGCGATCGTTGAAGAGGATTAAAGCGGTTATATCCGGGAGATTGACGAATTTTTCGGCGTTCCCGGCGGGAGGACCATCCCCGCGGCTGTTGAGCTTCTCGGGCTGACCGCCGATGAGTTTGACACAATTGAGGACACGCTTTTCCAGGATGAGTTTAAGGATATCCATCTCTATGACCGGTATCATCTATATGAATTTGATCGTTCCGCGCGGGAGGGATCGGCGCGCGAGAGTAAAAACTGCAGATACCTTCTTCCGGAAGAAAACAGCCTCATGGATTTTGAGCGCGATTCAATAGAGAGCGATGTGTCGTCCGGCAGTGCCTTGATTTTCGAGGAAGATATTCATGATATCACCGAGCAGCTCGCGAAGCGGAGCGGTAAAACCGAGGATGAGATCAGAGAACTTGTTGAAAGAACCTTTGGCGCCGATGACCTGATGGAAAGCCCCACTCATGAAACACAGGCTGTCGCCGGCGATGAAAAAGCAGGATTGACTTCTGCGGCAGGGGAATCCGCCCCCCCTGCTGAACTATTCGATATAACCGACCGGGTCGTGATTCTGGATAGTGAGGCGGATGTGGACCGATTTGTAAAAGAATTTCCGTCCGGTAAACAGATGAATATCAAGATGCTGCTGAAATACCTTGATGGCTTGTTCGAAACGCTCCCGGAAGAAATAATAAAGAAGTTCGCCAGCTCCGAGTATTTCGAGTTATATCTGAAAGTACTGAATGAACTGGGTGTGTAACCATGGGTCTACTTGAAAAAGCGCTGCATTATAAAAGCAAGATCGGAAGTAACGGCAAAAAGACCATCATGGACCGGATTGCAGGTCCCGCTGAAACGGGTTTGCCTGAAGAAAATCTTCAGGAGGCTGCAGCGGAGCGGATTGATGATGCTGACATACTCTATCTCGGCAAGGAAGACCTCGTCATGGTGGATGACGACGGCGAGACGGCTCCCGTTGCCGGCCGGGAGTCAGGGACAAGGGATGATGGAACAGGCAGGGATGGCCCCGGGCCGAAATATACTATTGCTGAAACGGAAGATGAAGGCGGCGGTGCATCAAAGACAGCCTGGGAAGACACGGGTGTATTGCTTGACAACCTCGCTTTATATGAACTCAGCAAGGATCTGCTCCGGGCGGCAACAACGCAGGAACTCTTTGACGTGATCTTATTTTCAGTAATGGGCCAGGTCGGCGCGTCTTCATCATCGATCATGATGCCGAGCAGGGAAATACCGGATGAATGGGAAATCGAAGAGTCACGGGGCGTCAGTATAAATAAAGATGAAGTGATGTTCCGCCCCCATGCCGGCATATTGAAGCAGCTGATTTCTCGAAAAGAGATACTCGACATGGATGAGTTCAAGGACGACCCCGCTTTCAGCGATGATTATTACAACTATATTTCCATAGACGCGAAACTCCTGGTTCCGATCATTTATAACGAGGACGTGCTGGGGGCGATTGTACTTGGCAACAAGCTGAATTCTGCGGATTATACCGGTGAAGAAAAGGGATTTTTCAATATTATTGCCGAATATTCGGCATTTTCCTACCGCACAATCAGGTTCAAAGAGATGAACGAAGCCGGGAGCGGGCCCGGTTCCCACATCTCGGCAGTAGACAAGATGCGGAGCAGGATGGCGGCTGAGAGCGGTATCGGGAATGAGAGGATCATTATCCAGGATGAACTCAAGGAACTAGGAATTACCGGCTTTGCGATTTTCATAAAAGATGAGGGCAGCAGGGACTACGTATTGTTCGCGACGGATGCGGAAAACAATCTTCAACTTGACGAACTGGATTTCCGCATACCCCGGACCGCAGGCCTGATACAGGATATCGCCCACGCGGAAAGCCCTATCATGTTCAATGAGCTGCAAAGATCAAAATCATTGATAGAAATTTTCACCGATACGCAGCTGAAAAGGATGTCGATACTGGATCTTTTCACATTCAAACTCGGCGGTGAACTCCTCGGGTTTATCATGATTTATGAAATGGCTGAACTGGCTCCCCTTGACCATGTCCACACGCGGATCATGAAATTTGTCGATTTTATTTTTCCCTATCTCACGATCATCAGGGAGATCGAATGCCGACGCGGCAGTTATTCGGATACGATTGAGAGAATATACAACCGCGTCAATGACGAGATAAAGAACGCGAGGGATCTTTCTATCCCGGTAACGCTGGTGCTGATTTCAATAAAAAATTACAAGCGCTATCACACTCTGTTCGGGCATGAAAAATCAAAAAGAATGTTCATCCATTTCGAGAAGTTCGCACGCACGCGGCTCGGTGGCCGTGATTTTTCAGTGCGCTTTGACCGGAACAAGATACTGATGGTTCTGCCGGGCAAGGACAAGAAGTACGCGGTGCCTCTGGCGAATGCAATCTGCAACGAGATGATACAGTCCTTCAGCACCAGGGATGTCCAGCTTCTCGTTACGTTCCTGACTGCCGAATATCCCGTCGACGGCAAGGACGCATACATCCTGGTTGACGCCGTGAATTAGTCCGGGGCAGACCCCTTGAAGCCGGGGCTGATTCACACGCCTGGACGACCCATCCATATATCCTGCTGTAATCACGGGTGCAGACCACAACGGATCCCCTGACCTTCCCATCAAGGAATTTACCTTTTTAAAAAAGGAATGCATTATGGTGTTGAGCACATCTGAATTCATCAGTATCCCGGGAGGTAATTACCCGGTCGGCATATCGGCGGTAACGCTTGAAAAAGCGGTCGGTATGCTCAGGGATGGAGCGGTGAAAAAGGAATTCATATTTAGCTCATATCCTGAGCACATGGTCCGTCTTGATGATATCCTTATTAGAAAATTCCTCACGACATATCATGAATTTTCAGAATTCGCGGATGAGACAGGTTATATTACAGAAGGAGAAAAGCAGGAATGGGGCTGGATCTGGCAGGATAAGAGATGGCAGAAGAAAACAGGCGTAAGCTGGAAATCTCCTTTTGGAACCGCAGATGATGAGAAATACCGCCGTAATGATGCACCGGTTATGCAGGTAAGCTGGAATGACGCGTTGGCGTATTGCTCCTGGCTGTCAGGGAGATTCGGGATCACGGTCCGTCTGCCGCGGGAGGCTGAATGGGAAGTCTTCGCCGGTCTAGGAGGCGTCCCCGGGATTGGAGAATGGGCGGATGGTCTGCTGCCTGATATGAAGCAGGAGGCCCTGCTAGAAGCCGTGCAAACGGGATTACGCAACGGGCGCGGTAATTCCACGGGCATCCTCTGGGAATGGATGGAAGATTGGTATGACCGCTATCCCGGCGGCAAGGATCACAGGGATTACGGAACGGTATACAGGGTCCTTCGGGGAGGGTCCATCCTGAGCCTGCCTGTCCAGAGGACGCGGGAGTTCAGGCTGAGAAAATGTCCCACGGCCAGGAGCCCGTATTATGGTTTCCGAATTGCATGTGAAAACGCCCGGTAGCGGATTATTTTTTTAATTGTCATTCATCGATCAGTTTGATACCATTACATCATGGCACCTATTGATCCCGAGACCATAATAGCCGGCACTGTTTATGAATTGCTCTTCGGCCAGTATGACATGGCCGTCTATCTGCTCGACAGCGGCCGGAAATTTATCCGTGTCAGTTCAGCAATGGAAGGGCTGACCGGTCACCGGCAGGGTGATCTTTCAGGTACACCGTTCAGATCCATAGTATTTCCCGGTTCCGATGCATCCGTTGATGAGCTTTTCACCGCCAGGATCGGGGTGCCCGTGAAGCGGGAATTGCAGATCATTAAAACTGATATAACGCCGGTCAATTGCGTCGTGGCAAATATCGTGGTGACGATTGACGGCGAAGAATGTTCGATCGGCGTGGTTGCCCGGAAGCACCCCCTGGATCCGGACGTTGAAGATACATTGAAGACCTTTGCCATGGCGGTTGAGCAGAGCCCCGCCACGGTTGTTATAACCGATAAAAACGGGTCTATTGAATATGTTAATCCTAAATTTACCAGTCTCACCGGATACGCCTTCAACGAGGTGCTGAAACATAATCCCCGGGTATTGAAATCAGGCGAGCAATCGCCCGATTTTTATCTTAAACTCTGGCAGACGATAACCTCGGGGAGTGAATGGCGCGGCGACTTTCACAATAAAAAAAAGAACGGGGAATTATACTGGGAGTCCGCGTCGATTTCCCCGATCAAGAACGAGAACGGGGAAATCACCCATTTTGTAGCTGTCAAGGAGGATATCACCGACCGGAAAAAAGCCGAGGAGGAGCTTCGGATCACCAGTGAAAAATTAAGGGAAAGAAATGATGAAATGGAGAAGGAATTGGCAAGCGCCCAGGTCGTCACGGGCCTCCTGCTTCCCGATGCCCCTCCCATCCATGAAAGACTTCGGGCCGATTTCCGGTTCAAGCCGCTTGAAACTATAGGCGGAGATTTTTTTTCATTTAATACTTTACACGAGGACGGTCTGGGTGTTTTCATAGGAGACGTGGCCGGCCATGGCGTTTCTGCGGCCCTGTTCCTCACGCTGCTCAGATCGCTGACGGATCGGCTCAATGCCCAAAGGGGTGCGAGTCCGTCCATATATATAAAAGAGCTGAACAGTAATCTTGTCGATGGCGGGCTATTGTTTTTCATCACTGCGTTGTATGGTTTCTTTGACTTTTCAAAGGGGGGGGCGGCGTTTCATTTCGCGAAGGGAGGGCATACTCCGCCTATTCATTATAACGCCGGAGACGGATCATCAGCGATTTTGTCATCAGGAGGCATGCCGGTGGGTCTGTCGGTTACCGCTGAATTTCAGGAGATCGCGGTTGACACGAGGCCAGGTGACAGAATATACTTGTACACAGACGGCATAATCGAGACCAGAAATGACAGGGGCGTCATGATAGAGCCTGAAGGGCTGCGGGACATCATTGCGAGAAGCGGATCAATGAGCCTGAAGGAATCCCTTGATTATATCATGGATGAAGCTGACCGCTTCCGCGGTTCCATCCCGGTGCAGGATGATATCGTTATTATCGGTTTTGAAGTAATAAACTAGCGGAAGGAGCATGCAATGGGTGTTGATGAAACATGGGGCGCATTGGCATCGCTGGTGGAGAAAGCCGTGGAAAAGGATGGGACGGGTGTCTGCATCTGCGGGATGGACGGGGCCATCATGTATGTGAACCGTGCGTTTCTCCGCATGCTTCGCGGGGATGATATGGACGGACCGCCTCCCGAAAAGGTTGCTGACATGAACGATGCATTCGCCGGATTGCTTGCGGCGGTGAAAAAAGATAATAACCTCGTTCGGGAAAATATCTCCGTAGCAACAAAAACCTCAATAGCGCGGAGCATCTCGTGCTCTGCCAGCGTCCAGGATGACGACAGCTTCCGCGGGGTCGTGATAATTGCCCATGATGTTACGGGCTCTATACGTGTGGATACCGATGACCAGTGGCATGCCATTGTGGACAGCCTCGAAGACGGGTATTACGAGTGCGATATTGACGGTAAATTTATAGCTGTCAACAGTGCCATGTGTCGCATAACAGAGTATGGTCATGACGATCTGATAGGGATGAGTTACAGTACGTGTTTTACGCCGGAGGACGCCGAGGAAGTATCCAGGCAGTATAATGAAGTCTTTAAATCCAGGAAGCCGGCGCGTATCGTCAATTTCACCGGCATCACGAAAAGCGGCAGGAAGAGAAAGATAGAAGGTTCCATAGCCATCATTAAGGATGCCGATGACAGAATCAAAGGTTTCCGCGGAATCATCAGGGATATGACTGAAAAAACCAAGATGGAAATGGAAATCCTGCGGGCGCGAAAGATAGAAGCCATCGGCATACTGGCCGGTGGCATTGCCCATGATTACAACAACGTGCTGACGGCGATTCTGGGAAACATCTCCCTTGCTAAGATGGAGGTGGGGTCCGAGAATACGAATCTGGCAGAAGTTCTGAACGATGCGGAAGTGGCGTCACTTAAGGCCGTGGAACTTACCAGGCGGCTCAGCACCTTTGCCCGCGGCGGAAAACCGGAGCGGAAGGTGATCGATTACACCGAGTCCCTCAAGACAATCGTTGATTCCGTGTTATGCAATTACACCGGCAGACATGAACTCATTATCCAGGACAGGCTCTGGGATGTGGAAGTCGACGAGTTCCAGATAGGGCAGGTTGTCACCTACATCCTCAATAATGCCATGGAAGCAATGGCAGAGCCGGGTATGATCAGGATTACGGCGGAAAACGCCCTGGTGGAAAAAGAAGCTTCACACCATGAAATATCACTCCAGCCGGGGAACTACGTGAGGATATCAATCAGCGACGAGGGAGTTGGGATCCCGGTGGAATCGCTGCACAACATTTTTGACCCGTATTACACGACCAAGGAGATGGCGAGCGGTCTCGGCCTGGCGACCAGTTACGCCATTATCAAGCGTCATCATGGTTATATTGACGTGCAGTCCGCAGAGGGTAAAGGATCGACCTTTTATGTATATTTACCCGTGGCACGCTAGTGCCGATCATACCGATGACCGGTTTGCCGGAGGGTACAACCGGGTACGTTGCAATCGATCATGATTGATATATAACAGTAAGTATAACACATGACAGACAGAACCGCGAGGTAACGATGGCTGTAGTAAAAAAATTTAAAGTTGTCCCGAATCTTCCGGAGAAGCTCAAGCCGCTTCTTGATATCGCCAGTAACATGTGGTGGGTGTGGAATTTTGAAGCCATTGAGCTGTTTAGAAGGCTCGATGTCGATCTATGGCGGGTTGTTTCACATAACCCGATGAAGATGCTCGGATCGATTTCACAGGGTCTCCTTGATGAGGCTGCGTCATCGGAAAGCTTTATCGCCCACATGGAGAAAGTCCAGCAGGAATTGGAATGGCACATGACCCGGAAAACGTGGTATGATGAACACCAGAAGGGATTTGAAAATGCCGGCATAGCATATTTCTCCGCGGAGTTCGGTATTCATGAAAGCCTTCCCATGTATTCGGGGGGTCTCGGGGTGCTTGCCGGGGATCACCTGAAGTCGGCGAGCGAATTGGGCCTCCCCCTGTTCGGCGTTGGCCTGTTTTACCGCCTGGGGTATTTTCACCAGTATCTGAATCTTGACGGGTGGCAGCAGGAGAACTTTCCTGAAGTTGATTTTTATAACATGCCCGCGCGGCTGGTCAGGAATGACGGGGGAGAGCCGCTTATGATCTCGGTCAATCTGCAGGGGCGTGCCGTGTATGCCCAGATATGGGCCGTCACGGTCGGGAAGATCATGATCTTTTTTCTGGATACAAATATCGATCGGAACGAAGCGGAAGATAGCTCCATTACCGATGAGCTTTACGGCGGCGATAATGAAATGAGAATAAAGCAGGAAATATTGCTGGGGATCGGCGGTGTGCGTGCTCTCATGGCCATGAATAAGCGCGTCACCGTCTACCACATGAATGAGGGACACGCCGCCTTTCTCGCCCTGGAACGGATAAGGCTGGCCATGGAGGAACACCATCTGACTTATAATGAAGCCTATGAGTTCGTTTCGGCGAGCAATGTTTTTACCACCCATACGCCGGTCCCGGCGGGTAATGACCGGTTCCCCGCCGAGATGATCGAGGCGTATTTCAGCGAGTATTACAGGGCTATGGGACTGTCACGCGACCAGTTCCTCGCTCTCGGCCGTGAGATCCCGGAGGACAAGAAAGAGTCATTCTGCATGACCGTGCTGGCCCTGAAGACGGCGGCGGGATGCAATGGGGTTTCACGTCTTCATGGAAAGGTTTCCCGGAACATGTGGAAACAGATCTGGCCGTCCCTGCCGGTACACGAGGTGCCGATCAACCATATTACCAACGGGGTACAGACCCTCTCATGGACATCCGACGAGATGATGCGGCTTTTCAACCGTTACCTGGGACCGCGCTGGATAGACAATCCGGGAGACAATACCATATGGCAGAACGTTGACCATATTCCCGATTCCGAGCTGTGGCGCTGTAAAGAGCGACTCCGCGAGAGGCTGGTTACCTTTGCACGACAGAAGTTGCGCGATCAGCTCATATCCAGGGGGGTGTCGCCCAAGGAGGCCGACATCTCGAACTCGGTGCTGGACCCCGATACTCTCACCATCGGATTCGCGAGGCGATTCGCCACTTACAAGAGGGGTACCCTGATACTCCGCAATATCGAGAAGCTGGCGCAGCTTCTGCAAGAAAGGGAACGTCCCATGCAGATTATTTTTGCCGGCAAGGCCCATCCGAGGGACCACATGGGCAAGGAACTTATCCGCCAGATCATCCACTTCAGCAATGACGAGCGCTTCAGGCGGAAGATGGTGTTCATTGAGGATTACGATATTAATATCGCCCGATACATGGTTCAGGGAGTGGATGTGTGGCTTAACACGCCGATCCGGCCCAAAGAGGCTTCCGGGACGAGCGGCATGAAGGTCGTTCCCAACGGAGGCATAAACATCAGCGTTCTGGACGGGTGGTGGGACGAGGCGTACAATACTGCAAACGGCTGGGCCATCGGAAACGGCGAGGAATACGACGACCTTGCCTACCAGGATGACGTGGAGAGCCTTTTTCTCTACAATATCATAGAGAAAGAAGTGAAACCGGCCTTTTACCCCCGGGGCCTTGACGGTATGCCGAAGGAATGGCTGGCGCGTATGAAGGAATCAATGAAGAGTATAACCTCCTTCTGCAATACCAACAGGATGGTTAAGGATTATACGGAGAAATTCTATACGGTTGCACACCAGAACCATGTCAATTTTGAAAAAGATAATTTTAGGCTGTCAAGGGATTTTTCTTCATGGAAAGTCAATATGTCTGGGAAATGGGATTCGGTGAAAATTGTAGCTGTTGATATCAATGAAGAAAAGGAAATAAAGGTAAACTCAAAGATAACGGTACAGGCCGAGGTCTCCCTGGGTGACATTCTTCCCGAGCACGTGCAGGTTGAGCTTTATTTCGGAGCCCTGGACAGGAATGGTGAGATAGTGGAGGGGGTCGCGCTGCCGATGCGTGAAAACGGAAAAGGCGCTAAGGGTTCAAGCATATTCCAGGGGCAGATGCTCTGTCTGCAGTCCGGTCAGTTCGGTTTTACCGTCAGGGTTATACCGCATCACCCGAACAGCGCGCGGAAGTTTTTTCCTGATCTGAAAATAACCTGGGCATGATGCAATCATCTGCTATCGTTCATGAGATGCCTTTAACCTCGTCCTGAAGCCTTTTAAAAAAATCCGCCATAAACTGATGACGGTCATCAGCCAGGCGTCTGCCCCTGGCGGTCATCATCTTGTCCCGGATGTAGCGGAGCTTTACCATGTATTCCCGGTACGCGGTGTCCTCCTTGCCGTATGCCTCGGTAAGATTGATGTCTATATCCGGGTTATGGAGCCTGGCGCCGACCTCACCTGAAAAAAGGAAAGCCCTGCCGATGCCGACTGCCCCGATGGAATCCAGTTTGTCGGCATCATAGAGTATCCTGGCTTCGATGGATCCCGGTTGATGGTCATTCCGGTAGCGATGTGTAAGTATGCACTCTCGAATCAGATCGGCCCTCAAGGCGTCGAGACCGATGGAAACAAGAAAGTCATAAGCCATGTGACTGCCCCGTTCGGCATGGCAGTTCTTCCCCGTGCTGTCCACTTCATCTATACGCGCGATGTCGTGAAGGATCGCGGCAGTTTTCAGGATGAAGAGGTCCGCAGTTTCCTCAGATGCCGCGATCTTCTCGGCAAGGCTTACCACGCGTTCAACATGGTCCCATCCGTGGCTGGAATGGAGACGGCTCATCCGCTCCTTCGCGAATGTTGAAGCGGCGTCTATGATATGCATTTCCTGTTGGTTCATTGGTGTCTATTGGACCGATAGTTATCGGTGTTAATCAATCTTGAGAATTGTCATGAAGGCTTCCTGGGGAACCTCTACGGAACCGATCTGCTTCATGCGTTTTTTGCCTTCTTTCTGCTTTTCCAGGAGCTTCCGTTTCCGGGTAATGTCTCCTCCGTAACACTTGGCTGTGACATCTTTGCGCACGGCTGATATGTTTTCACGCGCTATGATCGAGGCGCCGATGGCCGCCTGGAGCGGTATCTTGAATTGCTGCCGCGGTATGATATCCTTCAGCTTGGTTATTATGTCTTTGCCGCGGATCCGGGCCTTGTCCTGGTGCACGATGAATGATAGAGCGTCCACCGGTTCCGCGTTGACGAGGATGTCGACCTTGACCATGTTTGATTCCCTGAAATCCTTCAGTTCATAATCAAACGAGGCGTAGCCGCGTGAGATTGACTTCAGTTTATCATAAAAGTTAAAGACGATTTCCGAGAGGGGCAGGTCATAGTGGAGTTGCACCCGCTGTTTGTCGATATACTGCATATCCTTGTGGATACCGCGGCATTCGGTTACCAGTGCCATGATGTTGCCGATGTAATCGGTCGGAGTGATGATGGTGGCCGTCACGAAGGGCTCTTCTATTCGTTCAATAAACGACGGGTCAGGCATCTTGACAGGGTTGTCAATGGTCTGCATTTCGCCGTTCAACATGTAAACCTTGTATTCGACACTCGGCGCGGTCGTGATCAGGGCCAGGTCGAATTCTCGCTCAAGCCGCTCCTGCACGATCTCCATGTGAAGCAGGCCGAGGTAACCGCACCGGAACCCGAAACCAAGGGCGTATGAGTTGTCAGGCTCAAAGATAAGAGAAGCATCATTGAGCCGTAGTTTGTACAGTGCGTCTTTCAGGTCCTCGTAATCGTCGCTGTACATCGGGTAGAGTCCGGAGAAGACCATCGGTTTTGCATCCCGGAATCCCTTGAGGGCACTGGCAGCCGGCCTGTCGGATCGGGTCACCGTATCGCCGATTTTCGTGTCGATCACGGATTTGATTCCCGCGATGATGTATCCTACATCGCCCGGTTCAAGGATATCTTTTTTTTCAAGGCTGAGCCTGAAGATACCCACCTCGGTGACCTCGTATTTATTGCCTGTTGAAAAGAACATGATGGGGTCGCCGCGGCGGACCGTACCGTCAATGATGCGGACCTTCATGATAGCACCCTGGTAATTATCGAAAAACGAATCGAAAATAAGGGCGCTCAGGGGTGCATCCGGATCTCCTTTCGGGGGCGGAATGAATTCAACGATCTTTTCAAGTAGTTCATCGATGCCTGTTCCATCCTTGGCGGAAACCGGGACCGCGGTGTCGGCATCAAGGCCGAGGCTTTTCTCAATGCTTTCCTTGGTACGGGGGATATCGGCGCTTGGCATGTCGATCTTGTTGATGACAGGGAGGATTTCCAGGTCGTTGTCCAGCGCCAGGTAGAGATTGGCGATGGTCTGGGCCTCCACTCCCTGCGAGGCGTCCACGACGAGGAGTACACCATCGCAGGCAGCCAGGGCCCGCGACACTTCGTAGGTGAAATCAACGTGGCCCGGCGTATCTATGAGGTTGAAGATATAACTTTTCCCGTCCCGTGCGGTATAGTTGAGAGTGATGGCGTTTGATTTTATGGTGATGCCGCGTTCACGCTCCAGGTCCATGGTATCGAGGATCTGGTCCCGGTGGTTGCGCGGGTCAATGAGCCGGCATTTCTCGATGATGCGGTCTGCCAGCGTCGATTTACCGTGGTCGATGTGGGCTATGATGGAAAAATTTCTGATCTGGTTTAAGTCCATGGCCTTATGCTTGTATTACGGTTTATGTGCAGATAGTTTTAGATGATCATTATTGGCAAGTATTATTTTTAGGATTGCGCTGATGTCAAGTAAAAATGGTTTGCCGGTTATGAATGCATGATTTGGTATAAGATGATTCCGGCGGCGACCGAAGCGTTGAGAGATGATATTTTTCCGGCGAGGGGAATGCGGACGATGAAATCGCATTTCTCGGCCGTGAGGCGGCGGATACCGGTGTCCTCGCTTCCGATGATGACCACCGCGGGCCGTACCATGCCGAGCTTCGACAGTTCCTGGTTTCCCGTGTCGGCAGTGCCGATGATCCAGAAACCATTCCGCTTTGCCTCATCAAGAAACGAGGCGACGTTGCCTATCTGTATTATTTCTATGTGCGCCGTGGCACCGGCTGAAGACTTGATCACCGCGGGAGTTATGCCCGAGGAGTGCGCCCTGGGAATGATGATGCCGTCGCAGCCGAGGGCCTCGGCGGTGCGAATGATAGATCCGGTATTGTGCGGATCGGTGATCTGGTCAAGGAGCACAATCACTCCCTTCCTTCCGGCGGTCCTGGAAAAAAGGCCTGCCGCCAGGCCGGCTCCGTCCATGGCAGAAGCCGGGACCGGCACCTGGAGCCGCAGCGCGACACCCTGGTGCCGGGAGGAAGGCCCCAGGTGCGTAAAAAAATCCCTCCCCCTGCGGCTGATCCTGATTCTTTTTGCCTGCGCCGCGGACATGATCTCATCTATGATTTTACCATGGGCGGTCAGCGATACGTACAATTCGGCATGCGGTTCAGGGCCTGCGGCCCGAAGGTATTCAATGACGGGATTCCGGCCGAAAATCAGCTCTTTATCTTCCACCGCGTTCCTTCTTTGGTGTCTTCGAGGATGATTCCTTTGTCGGTGAGTATTTTCCTGATCTCATCGGCGCGCTGGAAATTCTTTTCCTTCTTTGCCTGTATCCGTTCGGCAATCATTGAATCGACCCATGGCCCGTCAACGCTGGATTGCGAGGGATTGACATAAAAGATAACGCCGAGGACGGAATCGATTTTTTTCAGCGTTTCCATGATGATGCCGGCATCGCCGATTGAAAGACGTTCTTCATTGATAAGAGAGTTTATTCCATGAATGAATTCGAAGAATACTCCCAGGCCGCGGGATATGTTCAGGTCATCGTCAACGGCTTCCGTGAACCCCGCGATCATCTCGTCTGAAAGCTTTTGTGCCTCCGGATTTGGTTCCCCCTCTTTTCGGATGTCCTTGAGGCGCACGATGAGGTTGTCAATCCGTTCAAGAGCCTGGTCGGCCTGGCCGATCCCTTCGAGGGTAAAATTAAATTGTTTCCGGTAATGGGCGGAAACGAGCAGATAACGGATGGACCGGGGCGAGTAGCCTTTTTCCAGGAGATCTCGCAGGGTAAAGTAATTACCCAGGGATTTCGACATCTTGGTGCCGTTCACCAGGAGGTGCTCCGCGTGGATCCAGTACCGCACGAACTTCTCGCCGTAGGCCGCCTCGCTCTGGGCGATTTCATTTTCATGATGGGGGAAGATAAGGTCGACTCCCCCGGTGTGTATGTCGATGGTCGTTCCGAATATTTTCCGTATCATGGCCGAGCATTCAATATGCCAGCCGGGCCTGCCTTTCCCGAAAGGCGTTTCCCAGAAGATCTCATTTTCTTTCGGCGCTTTCCAGAGCGCGAAATCCCGCACGTCATCCTTCGTGTATTCGTCAGTATCATACCGGAGGCCGGTCTTGATCTCGCGGGTGTCGAGGCGCGAGAGCCTCCCGTACTGCTCGAATTTAGCTATGCTGAAATAAAGCGAACTATCTTTTTCGTACACATACCCTTTCTTCCTTAGATGTTCTATTATGTCGATCATGGCATCGATAGACTCGGTGGCCTTCGGCATGTGCTCAACCGGTTCAATGTTCAGCGACTTCAGGTCTTCAAGGAAGATAGCCGTGTAACGGCCGGTATATTCCTGGAGGGTGGTACTTTCGCTGTTTGCCCCGGCGATTATCTTGTCTTCAACATCGGTTATGTTCATGGCATGGTTAACCCTGAAACCCCTGAACTTCAGGTACCTTCGCAGCAGATCATTGAAGATGAAAGTGCGGAAGTTGCCGATGTGCGAGTAGCTGTAAACCGTGGGTCCGCAGGAGTATATTGTTATCGGCGGATAATCGCTTATTCGTTCCTTCCGGACACCGCCGGGAATCAGCTCGTCCAATGTGCCGGTAAGGGTGTTATGAATTGCAAGGGCCATGCCAGGTTCCTCAGAAAAAAATGACCGGTTATGCGTGCCCGGTGCGGGACGGCATTATTTCACTCGAAATAAGTACCCCGTTACAGGTATGTCGCCATCTGCCGTCAGATGTTGTCAAACATTTTTTAGGGATTGCAGAGAAGGGTTATTTCAGTTTTTTTATATTAGCATCAACCGGGAGCTCGGTTTCTTCGACATCTTCAAATTCCAATTCGCGTTCGGCCTTTTCCGTTATTGAAGCGCTCATCGTCTGGATAAGCATCTCGGGCGAGACCTTGAGTTTCTTGAGCTCCTCTTCATCGGCCGATAGGTGCGCCAGGAGCAGATGGAGCTTCTTTATGTAATCAATAAGCTCTTTGAGCTTTTTATTTTTACGGTCTATCTTGGCGCGGGCATCGGTGATGACTTTTTTGAGAAGCTCGCCCTGCTGGTGGAGCTTTTTCTGCAACTGGACCGCCGTCTCGTAATATTCCTTGTTTACTTTCTGGAAATCGATGCGGGCAAGAATAATTTCATCGGATTCGCTGCTTTTATCAATAGATTCAAGGATTTCGTTAAGCTCTTTAATGGAGAAGAGGTCCTCGGTGGAGGTCTGGACCCACTTTTTCCCGTCCGCATCGGTAAATTCGGTCATATCCGGTATAATAGTCTTTTTGCTGGTCTTTTTCATTATAGCCCGTTCCGGCCCTATCTATCTCATACTATCGGCATTATCGCG
>CAZZHU010000006.1:29445-32528 GCA_964654045.1 uncultured Leptospirales bacterium | reverse complement strand
CCCTGGCAGTTGCCTGTGCCCGCAGGTAATATAATTGACATAATTGGAGTTTTATCAATTATTGAAACAACATTTTTACGGCATGACCTTTTCTTTGGGTTATTGCGCCCGATCGGTCAATTAAAAAATCATATTTTTTTCAATCAGGCAAGTGAAACAGGGTAACTATGAGGATACCGAACAGGATTATTGATGCACTCCGTGAGTGGGGAGAGGTGAAAGAAGCCGAACCACTACGGCATTATACAACCTATAAAACCGGCGGGCCTGCCGACGCCCTGGTGATTCCACGAAACAACGATTCTATCCCGCATATCGTTACAATCGCAAGGGAGGAAAAGACCCCCCTTGCGGTGATCGGCGGCGGTTCAAATCTCCTGGTCGGGGACCTGGGGATTGAAGGCATCGTGCTGCGCATCTGCGAAGATGAGTCACGCCACGCCAAAATTTCCGTCCTCGATGACGGAAAGGTGTACTGTGACGCCATGGCAAGCAAGGAAAGCTTCATCGCCTTTGCCATCGAATCCGGATTCTGCGGCGTGGAGTTCATGGCGGGCATCCCCGGGTGTATCGGTGGCGGCATCATAATGAATGCAGGCACCTTCATGGGTTCCTTCGCCGGTATCCTGAAAGATGTCGACATCGTCGATTCCGGCGGTGAACGGCGTGTTATTGAAATTGATCAAACAATGTCGTCGTACCGGCATATGAATATCGGCGAGGGCGTCTTCATTACCGGAGCGCGCTTCATGCTAGCCGTTGCAGATGACAGGGCAGCCGTCCGGTCCAGGGTTGAGGAGATACTGGCGGACCGGAAAAACAAGCATCCCCTGGAGTATCCCTCGGCGGGATCCGTGTTCAAAAACCCCGAGGGCCATTCATCATGGAAGTTGATCAACGACGCGGGGCTCAAAGGGAAAGCTGTCGGTGGTGCCTGCGTTTCGGATCTTCACACGAATTTTATCATCAATGTGGATAACGCCACGTCACGCGATATCCGTGACCTCATATCCCTTGTCCGGGAAACAGTGTATAAAAAATTCGGGATTGAGCTGGAGACGGAGATCAAAATGGTCGGCCAGTTCTAAAAATCATGATTGACACACGTAAAAATCTATCCGAGACGGAATTCTGCGCTCTTGATCTTGAAACCACGGGAACCAACGCCGCCCTTCATATGATTGTCGAAGTGGGCATCGTGCGCTTTACGACCGGGAAGATAATAGAGACCTATGAAAGCCTGGTGAATCCGGGTATGAAAATCCCTGAGGAGGTCATTGATGTTCACGGCATACGCGACGACATGGTCAGGGGCGCTCCCACGGTCTATGATATACTGGGAGATATTTCGCGAGTAATGAAAGATACCGTGCTGGTGATCCATAACCCCGGGTTCGATCTCTCGTTCCTGGGATGGGCATACCTCAAGGGGGGGCGCCAGGCGCCGGAGATGCGGTCGGTTGACACGGTGCGGTTGTCACGTCGAGCGTGGCCCGGTCTGAAAAACTACAAGCTCGAAACAATTTGTGATCACCTGCGTCTGAATATCACGCCTCACCGGGCCATTCCTGACGCCATGGCGTGCATGGAGGTTTTCAGAAACGTCATAAGGAAGGAGGACCGTTCCGGCCGATGGACGGTGGATGATCTCATAGGTTATCATGGCAGCCTTATCCGTTTCATCAAGGTCAAAGGGAAGCGGATAACCGGAGAAGGTAAAATAATGAGGGGATTGAAACTGGGAGAGAAGGCCGATATAACCTACATGGATCATTCAGGCACGGTCACCAGCCGGACCATACTGCCCATTGAGTTCATCACGGCCGATGGCGTTGCCTATGTTATGGCGCACTGTTACCTGAGAGACGACAAAAGATATTTTAACATGGACAGGATTACTGATATTCGATAATGCGGATAATGGAATTACATCGATCATGAAACGTATGGATCACCTACCATTTGTTGTAGACATTGAAGAATAAATTGCCCTGGTGCTTTTTTGTCGACAGAAGATAATCATAACCGTATTGAAGATAGAGCTCAAAGTGGTCTAAAACCAGAACCCGCAGTGTGGGGCCGCCGACAATGCCAAACTGGGCCCCCTTGAGGTCACGACCGGTGCCCTCGAAAAGTGTCATGTCAACAAATAATCCGACATACAGGTAGTCCTGGTAAACGGAAATGCGGTACTCATTGGATTGCGAGAGCGCATTGCGGGAAAAATAGGCATATCGCTGAAGACCCATGAAACTGCTGTTGCTGACCGATCCTTCATGATAAAACGGGGTATCTCCGTAACTGAACTGGTAGATTATGCCTCCTGAATATATACTGTGATTTTTAAATTCATGGTCGAAATTTCCGAGGAGCCGTATGGTATGGAAGTTTTTTCGCAGAATGTAAAAATCATACGCAACCGCCAGTTCTTTTTTCAGCCTGTTTTTTCTCAGTTCATAAACCTTGTTGCTTCGTCTGGTGAAATCATAAATGGCCCCGGCCTCGATATAGGCATAGGTGTCAACATGCTCGTTTACTTTCTCATAAAAATTGGCGAGCTCCATGAGAATTTTCATTTTCTTATAGGTGTCCTCGCCGAATGCCAGCTGGACCGGATCGTACATTAATGCGAGCAACAGAAATTTCTTGCTATGAAATATAAATGCAGCTTCCACCCCCACGCCGGTATAGAGGTTAAATTTGCTCAGCAGTGTAATGCCCGGGGCAAGCATCGCGTTGAGTAGCAGAAAATTGTATTCCCTGAGACCCAGGTCCGGGCGCGCGGCTTTACTCTGATACATGTCAAACCTTAATAACGGCGTAAATATCTCCCTGAAGGTTGGCGTGAAAAAATAAGTCAGGTTAAGCTGAGAATATGTTTCACGGATCGGCTTTGTAAATTTCCGGTCGAGGCCGTACATGAATCCGGCCGATGCTTCTCCCATGAAAAAATCGCCGGCTGATATGAATCCCAATTGATAATACTTCAGGTACGGTATAAAGCCCTTGTAGTAATTGACCCGCAGGCCGTAATCAAATTTATTGAGAATGATTTTTTTTGTTTTTTTCCCGGCGATTTTCTT
>CAZZHU010000006.1:23712-29435 GCA_964654045.1 uncultured Leptospirales bacterium | reverse complement strand
CGATTTTTGATTCGCTTTGTTTATCCCTTCCCGGCGGCCTGTCTTCGATTTCCGGGATCACGACCCTGGTAAAAATAATGACCAGGTCGTACCGGGGGCTGTACCTGTCGAAAAAGGCGAGCTTCATTTTCCTCATGATTTCCAGATTGAGGACCCGGTCGATCTGTAGCAGCGACGAGTCGTATTCTTTCACGGGTTTCAGTTGCCAGGTAATGTACTTCCACCGCTTTCCTTTTTTCAGTTTTTCAATATTCTCTTCAACGGCGTAATAGTTGAATATCTTGTGTTTAAGCCTGAACACAATCTTGAGATAGAGTGTGGTGAAATCGTCCATGCTGAGGAAAATGATTTTGCCGAGCGCCCCTTCATCAACATAGATCTTAAGGGAGGAATCAGTATTTTCGATTATATATACCTTTACCAGGGTATACCCCGAGGCGCTGTAAAAGGAGATGATGGAATCAATGACTTCTTTCGAAGACATCCTGTTGTTTTCGAAGCGCTCCAGGTTGAGGAGGCTGATAATATGTTCTTCGGTGTAAATCTTTAGCCCGGAAATTTCAAGGGTGCGTTGTTTCGGGGATGAAGCAAGGGGAAAACAGAGAATAATGAGTACTGTTATTGCAGCAAGTTTTGCCATTTAGCAGAAGTTGTTTTTTAGAGTCTCCATCAGTTTGAGGATGTTATTGTTTTTTAGAGAATAGAACATGAAGTTGGCTTCTTTTCTTCGATCGATGATGTTTGCCTTTCTGAGCACGGTCAGGTGCTGGGAGATGTTTGAAATGGTTGAGCCGAACTGCTGTTCAATTTCCCCTACGTTTTTTTCACCTTCCGTGAGGAAGCAGAGAATTTTCATTCTGATGGGATGGGCCATGGATTTCAATAATTCGGTTACTTCGTCTACCTGTTGTTCGTTGAATTTCATAGGTGTGCCTGTCCCTGGAATTTTAGTATTTTACAATACTCTCATCTACCTCGTGTCTGTCAATTTATTTTTCATGTTCATGCAGAAATGGCGTTCTGATGAGCTGAAAATGGCCCGCAAGGCGCTTTGGGGGATGATTTTATGCCGTTTTTTGATTGATTACGGTAATTATTTCGGGAGAGAAATAATTGATTATATTAAGCATGATAAGGATTTTTTCCAGCGTTAATGAAAGGATCAGTACAAGTTTTCCGCCGTTCCTGCCTATGTTATGCTTGGCATGCAATAAAAAACCTATAAAAGATGAATGTACATTAATGGTTTTGCTTAAATCGAATGTTACTGTTACTTCCGGTTTTATATGTTTTAATTGATCAACATACGAAGAAACCTGTTCAATGCTGATATTTTTCGGAAAATCCCATGTGTAATAATCTTCCATGATTAACGCTCCATCCGTGGTAAAGAAATGATTGTTTTCCATAGTTATGATATCGACATAATTCAAAAAATCCATTAGGAAAAATGAATAGTAATAAGAATAATTATTAAGTATATTTATTTCATGATTATTACAATAAAGTATAACAAAAGCGCAAATATGTTTATATTATTTATAGCTATAATCTTCAGCAAAGAAACAAGATTTGTTTCTTCCGGACAAATATTCTAATTAAAATGCTTGAAAAAAGGTTATTCACAATAAGAGTGGTAGAGTTTATCGATCAGCGGCAATAACAGTTCTCATAAAATGATAAAAAGCGCAATGTACACTTTTCTAAAAAAGAGAGACGCACACGGGCAGATGGTCAAGCCTGATATGGGCCAGTTGAAAAAGCTTTTTATCATGCCTGATTCTCCCGATAAATTCCTCGAATTTGGAACTGAACTGCTGGACCTGATACATAATTTTTTCACGGAAAAAGGCGGGATCCATAGCGAGATATCCCTGGCAGAGCTGGAAAAAATATTTTCCAATGTGAACATACCCAAGCGACCGCAGCTTTTAAAAGATGTCCTTCTCGAGATCAAGAACAAGGTCATAGCGCATTCGGTGAAAGTCGCCAATCCTTATTATATCGGCCACATGACCAGCGCGATACCCTATTTCATGATCCTCCTCGAAATGATCATCGCCGCGCTGAACCAGAACCAGGTGAAGATCGAATCCGCCAAGGCCTCGTCCTTTCTTGAAAGGGAGTTGATCGGGTGGATGCACCGTTTGATATACAATAAATCAGCCGGTTTCTACAGGAACCATATTCAAAACTGGGAGGTCGCTCTCGGCAATATCACCACTGACGGAACCATGGCGAACCTGACGGCCCTGCTTGTTGCGCGGAACAAGGCCTTCCGGCCGGACGGTGATTTCCCGGGCATTCGGGTTGCGGGATTGCACGAGGCCTTTCTCCATTACGGATACCGCAAGGCGGTCATCCTTGTTTCCAAGAGGGGCCATTATTCAATTGACAAGGTTGCCAGGACGATCGGCCTCGGAAATGATAATGTTATTAAGATCCCGGTTAATTCGAAGAACAAGATAGATGTCATCGAGCTGGGGAGGATCTGCAAGCAGATCAGGGACCACAATGAACGGGGACAGGATCGGATCAAGATTATGGCCATTGTGGGGATCGCCGGCACTACCGAAACCGGCAACATCGACAATCTCCAGGAAATCAGAACCATAGCCAATGAGTATGATGCCCATTTCCATGTCGACGCCGCATGGGGAGGATCGGTCCTTATAATTGATGAGCTCAGGTATTTTTTCAACGGGATACAGGACGCGGATTCGGTTACAGTTGATGCCCATAAGCTGCTCTATTCGCCGGCCTCCATGGGGATGGTCCTGTTTAAAAACGAGTCCGACCTCAACTACCTGAAGCATTTTTCCAATTACATCATACGGCAGGACTCTGTCGATCTCGGGCGGTTTACCGTGGAAGGATCGCGGCCTTTTGCCGCTCTGAAGCCATGGGCTACGTTCAAGATCCTCGGGACTGACGGATTCAGGCTCCTTTTTGAACACGCCTTCGAACTGACTTCCGTCCTGAGGGGCCTGGTGGAAGTGCACTGTAATTTTGAGCCGATGAACCAGCCCGAACTGTTTATATTCAACTACCGCTTTGTCCCGAAAGAGGTCCAGGAAAAGATCGAAAAGCTCATGCTGAAGATAAGCAGCGTCAGGCCCGATCTCCCGGAGCATCAGATCCAGAATAAATGGCTCCGCCGGCTTCATAATATCAACAGCGTTCTCAATGAGCTCAATATTGAACTGCACAAGGAACTCAGGGAGGATGATAACACCTTCGTATCAAGGACTATGATCGATTCGCCAAATTATTACTATCAGAACATAGTGGTGCTTCGCGCCATTACCATCAACCCGCTGACTACGCCTGAAATTCTGAAGGAAATCATCGATCTTCAAAATACCCTCGGAAAGAAAATTTATAAAGCACAGTTCGAAAGCCGTCTTGAAAAAATCTGATACCATACTCGTCCTGCTATTGTCATCCGCTCTGTCGCTGCAGAACTATGCCGTACACGCCGGTGAGAAGCCGGCTGTAAATTATTATGTTGAAGCGGAAAAAATCATCCTATATTCAGGGGATTCAGCCAGGTCTGTACGTGTCGGCGGCGTTATCGACAGGCATTGCGGGGGAGATGGCGGTGTTTATTACATCACGGTAAAAATCGAGAGTGGCGCTGGCGTTGCCTATATCGGATTTGTGGGATACCGGTCCGGTGAAATCAGCTATGAAAAAAAACTGCCGGTGGATCTGAATGGATTTATGTTGAAAAAATTCATGGCTTCGGGAGAAATCGCATATCTCCTGGCCGAATCCCGTTATGAAACGGGTACCGGCGGGATACTGAACAGGATCAATTTGAATTCAATGGAAGTATCCCGGCTGACCGGAGTGTTGGATTATCTTGTTGATGGCCCGGACCCTGTTTTACTGATAAAGAGCCAATCCGGAATAGCATTGACCCGCAATGAAATATCGGTGCCAGTAACCCTCCCGGGGGAGGGGCTTCTAAGGATCAGCGAGGTTGTGGACGGCAGGATGGTATTTGTCACAAATGGCGATGAAACCGAGATCATCGATATCCGTTCGGGTAAGTCCCTGTATCATTATGCAAAGGATAAAGAACTCATGAGGCCTGATGAATATAACCTGATTATTCAGGCTGAAGATGGCAAGGCGTCAGGGCAGGATGACAGGGAGATGGTGTTCTATAAGGTTTATATCGATGGTATGGAGTCAGGCAGGACAGATTCCGGCCCGGCCGGTTTACCGAGAGAATTGCTTATAAAAACTGATGCAAACAAATATCACCTGATAAAACTGGAACGGTGGGCGCTTAATGCCGCCAGAGGAAGATATGACCGGGAGAACAATATCCGTCAGCCTAAAACCGAACATATTTTTATACCCATGAATCGGATTGTAAAATTATGGATTCGATTTGACGGAAAAAACTATCATTATGAAATACTACCGGTTTACAAACAATAAATTGATTTGCTGCAAGATTTCTGTTCTAAATCAATAGAACCCGCCAAATTGTCCTGTTAATCGGGGCCCCTTCCGGTTATTTCCTTACGAATGATAGGCATATAATAAATTAATTCATTCACGAAAATTAAACAAAATTGAATAAATACACACAATAAATAATTTTTACTCTGACCCCTTTAAGAAATTTTTAAAAAAAATCTATTCGATGATATTGACGATTCCGTAATTTTTTTGTATTTTATTGTTAGCACTCAATGATAATGAGTGCTAACAATAAATCTAATAAAGGAGGTGCGTTATGCAATTCGGAATCAAGAAAAGAGACAATTCCTATGGCTCTGAAATCGATGCATTTAGAAGAAGCATCTCAAATTTATTTGATGACTTCTTCTCCATTAAACCAGGCAGCATGTTTGAAACCGACTGGATGCCTTCAATGGATGTGAGTGAGGATGCAAAAGGTATTTATGTGAAGGCTGAGATACCTGGAATGGATGAAAAGAATATTGATGTGAATATCGAAAACAATTATCTGGCCATCAGGGGAGAGAAAAACGAAGAGCGGAGAGAAGGGGATGATAAAAGATCCCTGGTAACCGAGAGAAGGTTTGGTTCATTCCAGAGGACTATAAGACTTCCGGAAGGTATAAAGGCTGATAAAGTAAAAGCTGAGTTTAAAAATGGAGTATTGAGCATCGATATTCCAAAAGATAAAATTGAAGAGCCAAAAAAAATTCAAATTAACATCAAGTAAGGAGGCTTATCATGTACACCTATGATATTTTTGATGATATCTTCAACTTAAAAGAAACGGTAAATTCATTTTTCAATGAAAATACCGGAAGATGGAGGGGCCGTGAATTTCCGAACATGGAAATCTATGAAGGAAAAGATGAGCTTGAAATACGGGCCCTGGTGCCGGGAGTAAAAGCCGGTGACCTGAATATAAACCTTGTTGATAACAATCTCATTATTGAAGGAGAAAAGAAGAATGATTACGCTGATAATCCTTACATAAGGCGGGAACGCCAGTTTGGTGCATTTAAAAAATCTGTAAAGCTCCCGTATCGGGTTGATCCCAATAACATAAGCGCGGATTTGACCAACGGCATTCTTCATATACGGCTGCAAAAAAGTGAAGAAGCCAAACCTAAGAAAATTGAGATTAAATAGGAGGAACAGCCATGTTGAAAGAAATGGTAAATAATGATAACTATTCGAGGGATGAACGGGTCCTCGTGCCCCTTGCGGATATTTACGAAACGACA
>CAZZHU010000006.1:7897-23702 GCA_964654045.1 uncultured Leptospirales bacterium | reverse complement strand
CCCTGAAGCTGGAGATGCCGGGCGTCACCAGGGAGAAACTGGCAATAACCATGGAGAATGATGAGCTTGAAATCAGGGGAGCGGTCGCAGCGTATAAACCGGAGAATAAAGATTTGAAGTATTCAGAATTCTCGGAATATGATTACTTTAGAAGATTCACTGTCGGGAATGATATTGACCGGGATAAAATCAACGCTACTTTTGAAGATGGGGTTTTAACCCTGGTGCTTCAGAAACATGAATCAGTGAAACCGAGGAAAATAGCGATTAATGTGCATTGATACGGCTGTCCTGGCGGCAGGAGGGATGAGCAAAAAAGGCGGGCTTGAAGCTCGCCTTTTCTGCATTTACGCTTCGATATCTACGTTTTCTCCGACCCCGGCTTCAACATTGGCGGTAACATCGGCTTTCATCATTTTCTCATCAACGCCAAGCTTTGCAGCTGCAATCATTTTCAGGAGGTCATTACTCTTCTGGATGCTCTCGATAACTATCTGGTTTTCACTCGCTTTTATGTTCATATGATCCTCTTTTATCCTGTCTACGGTGATTCTATTAAGTCAGTTCAATTATCGACAATATGAACAAAAAAATTACACATTTTTGAGAATTGTCATTATTTTTTTATGTTAGTAACTAAGGTGTTACTCTGATCCCCATGATTATTAAACATGGGGGTCAGAGTAGATGGATTGTTTAGATAAATATTACTTGCTGAGAATGAAGATAATTGCTATACTTTGGATAGGATAATTAAATAAAGGAGCCATTATGTTATATGGCAGATATCAGAGTATAATTACACATTAAGAAGGAGAATATTTTCATGTGCGGAAGATTCGCGCAGATAGAGCCGTTAAGCAATATCATAAAGACATTTTTCATTGACGAATTCACGACTGAATTAACACCGCATTACAACATAGCGCCCGGGACTCGTATTCTTTCAATTGTCAGTAACAATGGAAAGCGTTTACTGGTGGATCTCCAGTGGGGACTTGTCCCTCATTGGGTAAAGGACCCGTCTATCGGGCAGAAGCTGATAAATGCGCGCGGCGAATCGGTGAATGAGAAACCGAGCTTCAGGGGTGCTTTTAAGAAAAACCGCTGCCTCATCCCCGCCAGCGGTTTCTATGAATGGAAAAAGGAAGGTAAGATTAAGATTCCCCATTATGTGAAGCTGAAATCAGGCGATCCCTTCACTTTTGCCGGACTCCATGAGACGTGGATATCGCCTGCAGGCAGGGAACTTCATACCTGCACCATTATTACCACTACCGCCAATTCCATCATGGAACCAATCCATGATAGAATGCCGGTCATTATACCACGGGAGAAATATGACCTGTGGCTTGATATAGTATCTCAACCGGAGGACCTCCTTGCGCTTGTCGCTCCCTATCCGGCCGATGAAATGCAACTATACCCCGTTTCGACCATGATCAATTCACCGAAAAATGAATCAGCCGAGTGCATAGCTCCACTCTGATATCCGGCATTACCTGGTATGTTCCGTAATATGCATATTGATGATGGCTTTCATAACCTCTATTCCGCCAGTATCAGTAACACTGACCGTTACCGGCAGGGATCCTTTTCCTTTTATAGTATCGCCGGGAATTGAACAGGTTCCTTTCAGGTTGGTTTTTGCCATTTTGATGTACTGCACTTCCATGCCCCTGGGTATCCATCTCAGGTGGGAGGGCAGGGTAACATCAAGGGCGGTTCCACCGGCAAGTTCGCAAAGGTTGCACATCGCAATGGCATGGACGCTGTTAAGATGATTTCGTATAGCCTTACGGTTTTTCATTCTTATTTCGCAATATCCCGGTTTTAGCTCAACGAAGCGTGGCTTGATTGTTTTAAAGTAGGGGGCCATCAGACATATTATCCTGGAAAATAGATATTTGCCCAAAGGCAACCCATGCAATTTATTATACACTGACAATGCTCTACTCATATGACCTCCTGTATCCATACCTCTATTTGAATTTATTAAAAAAGCTGTTTAATACGCTTTTAAATACTTCCATCTCTTCATCGCTGAACCCTTCTTTAATCATGTTGTTGATTCTGCGGACGATTGCCTTTGTATTATCCGCTTCGGCAATGCCCCTTTCCGTGATGCGGATCATGTTTTTTCTTCTATCATTTGCATCCTGCTCGCGTTTAACCAGTCCATGTTCTTCGAGGGTGTCCACGTGGCGCGTCACTGCAGCATTATCGATGGAAATAATTTTACTCAACTGGTTCATTGAAAGACCGTTCTTCATTTTCAGGGAAAAAAGTATCCCCATCTGTGCCGGAGAGACGGCAACTCCTTCACTGGCGAATTCTTTTTTCAGATAATTTTTCAGTGTGTGTTGTGCTTTTGACATTAGAAAAAGAAGCCTATCATCCATTCTCAGCCACCATAAATTATTTGATAAGTCAAATATTGATAAATCAAATAATAGTGCAAGCTTTTTTCTCGGAAAGTGCAGATACTAAAAATAATATACTAAACATTTGTTGACACGCCCTGTCTGGTTTCTTATATTGTCTTTGGATAATAGAAGTTACTCTGACCCCGGGTCTGCCAATATGGAGGTATGCATGCGTGAGATAAGGATTGATAAGAGTCTTGTAGCCCTATGCGGGCTTTATTGTGCCGCCTGTTCGAGATATGTTAAGGAAAAATGCCCTGGATGCCGGGAGAATGGAAAGGCCTCCTGGTGCGGAGTGCGGACGTGCTGCCTGGAACGGGGCCATGATTCCTGCGCCGATTGTGCTGAGTTTCCGGACGTTCGGGAGTGCGGCACGTTCAATAACTTCATGGCACGGATATTCGGCTTCATCTTCCGTTCAGACCGGGCTGCCTGCATTGCTGCCATCAGGGAAAAAGGCAATGCTGCCTTTGCCCGGGAGATGGCGGCCCGCCGTGCCCGGACCATACGGCGGTAATCGAGGCGTCCATGAGAGCCGTTGAAAAGATCATGATGGCGCGTGACAACTCCATCGCCTCCATACATCATGCCGGTGGATGCAATCCGGCACGATTTCCGCTGTTCGTGGCCAGGATACCGGCCGGGTTTCCTTCCCCGGCCGATGATTACGTGGACAAGGGGCTGGACCTGAACGAACTTCTGGTCAGGCATCCGGCCGCCACTTTTTTTGTGCGCGTCTCGGGCGATTCCATGACGGGGGCAGGGATACATTCCGGTGACGTACTTGTGGTGGACCGGGCTGAAACCGCCAGGGACCGGAGCATTGTCATCGCGGCATTGAACGGCGAGCTTACGGTGAAGCGACTTGTCCGCAAAAGCGGCCGCTTATATCTTTTTTCGGAGAACCCGGATTACGCACCCCTTGAGGTTGGCGGCGAAATGGAGTTCGAGGTCTGGGGCGTCGTGGTGCATGTGATACATAGTTTCAAGTAAGATTATGCTGCCGGATTAACCCGCGCAGAGAGACGGAATTTTTTTCATTATTATCATCTCCGTTCGTCTATAATTTGATAGATATCCGGTTAAGGGCGGGGGTATAATGAATGGAAACCACACTCAATATACATACTGACATCCTGGAACAAATCAATCGTGCCGCGCAATTACGCTGCATTTCGCGTTCTGACATGATTGTCGTGCTTATTAAAAGAATCATGGATGATGTTTCCAATTCGGTGCGGTTTGGCAGGATGATCCGGTATCAGGAGAGGAGCTGCCCGGATACGTGGCATACTGTTCATGTACAGTTGAGGCCGGATGATTATGAGTACTTGCTGGATCTCAGGAGATTGCTTAAAATGTCTGTATCATTGATTCTAGCATATGCAGTAAAGAGGTATTTGAATAGAATAATGGAAAAGAAAAAAACCGATAACTATCAATATAAAAACTATGTTATCATAAAAGAAGTTTTCAATAATACAATTTGTTGGAGATTAATATGGGGATATCCCCCCGGCATAGAAAAAATCCTCCCCTGAGCTATTGCGGATTGTCCGGAGGCGCTGAAAAGATATGCCGGCTATTACACAACAATGATTCATTCTAAGCAGGGAAAGGCTAATCCATGCACAGCTTGTTTTTTTTAGTCGATTGTAACAACTTCTACGTATCCTGTGAACGGGTTTTCAGGCCGGGGCTATGGACGCGGCCCGTGGTTGTGCTTTCCAATAATGACGGCAACGTGGTGGCTCTGTCCAACGAGGTGAAGGAGCTGGGGCTTCCCTTCGGCGCTCCCTTTTTCAGGGTGAAGGAACTGATCAGGGGAAACCAGGTAGCGGTCTTTTCCTCCAATTATACCCTGTATGGCGATATGTCGCGGCGGGTCATGGATTGTCTCGGCCGCTTTGCCCCGGAGATGGAGGTCTATTCCATCGATGAGGCTTTTCTGTCCCCGGGCTGTATGCGCGGGGATCCGGTGGAATACGGCAGGATGATACGGGACGCCGTTAAACAGTGGACCGGGATACCGGTAAGTATCGGCATCGCGCCCACGAAGACGCTGGCGAAGCTTGCCAGCAGGATCGGCAAGAGGGACCCTGACTGCCGCGGTGTCTGTGGTCTTGTTGACCGCGCATGCGTTGACGGGATACTGGGGACCACGGACGTGGGCGACGTGTGGGGAGTGGGCGGCCAGTACCGTCAGTTACTGTATCGCAATGGGATCCGCACGGCCCGCCAGCTCCGCGACGCGCCGGACAAATGGATCCGCCGGAACATGACCATCATGGGTCTCCGCACTGTGTGGGAGCTGCGGGGCGTGCCCTGCATCCCCTTTGACGAGCTTCCCGCGCCGAAGAAGGGGGTTGTGAGCTCCCGATCCTTCGGGAGGCCGGTGGAGTCCCTGGAAGAGCTCAGGGAAGCCGTTGCCGCCTATGTGAGCCGGGCCGCGGAAAAGCTCAGGGTCCAGAAGAGCGTCGCCGGGTCGGTCACGGTGTTTCTTTCCACCAACAGGTTTAAGGAGAATGATCCGCAGTATTCCAGCGGCATCAGCTGCCGCCTGCCGGTGCCGTCATCATACACACCACGCCTCATCCAGGTGGCGGGCCGCCTCCTGGAACGGATCTACCGGCAGGGGTACCGGTACAAGAAGGCAGGGGTCATGCTTTACGAGATCATGCAGGAAGGGGACGCGCAACTGGACCTGTTCAGCCGTTTTCACGACACCCGTCGAACGCGGCGCCTCATGCGCGCGGTTGACGGCGTCAACCGTGACCTGGGCCGGCACACCCTGCATTTTGCGGCCGAGGGGATCGTCAGGCCGTGGCAGATGCGGCGCGAGTTCCTGTCTGCGCGCTACACCACCCACTGGGACGAGATCCCGGTGGTGCGCGCCTGATGCCGTAACCATGAGTTTATTTGTCTGAAGAAGTATCGATGCCGGGATAGAGTTTTTTCATGCAATCGGGGCAGAGTGTATGGGTGAATTCAGCTTCGGAACGACTTGCAATGTAGTGTTCGATTTGTTCCCAGTAACCGTGATCGTTTCTTATGTTTTTGCATGAAGCGCATATGGGAAGGAACCCTTTTAAAATTTTGATTTCTTCAAGATTTTTTTGAAGATTTATGGTAAGTTCCTTTTCCGTTTCAAAAAGATGGCGGATAATTGAAAGTCCCATGGCAATCGTAATGTAGGATATGAACCGTACTCCTCCGTTCCATATAACGAATGACCAGTGTGAATAGTTGTGATGTAATAGTATGTCAATGGCTGTCCAAATCAGTGCAGAAAGAAAGGAATTGAATAGCGCCCAATTTCTATTAACATACCAAGCGGATAGTGATATGGGGATATAGTAAAAAAGGAATAATGCAAATTCAATACCGGTTACATAATCGATTATACCGATAAAGGCAATCAGAATGAGTGAAATACTTATTACGACAGGCCGCGATTTAAGAATCTGCGCATTCATGTCGCTTTTGTTGATTGTTGCATATCATAATGTCCTCAAATCTTCAATACTCACGCCATGATAGGGAATATTAAGTGACTGGATTATTTAATTCATCAAAAAAAACAAGTAAAAAACTAGTCGATAAAGGCTTCATATTTATTTCCCGTGACAGGGTCTTTCAGCTCCGGCTCAAGCTCAACCAGGTGCTGCATGATGAACTTACGGTTCTTGATTTCAGGGTGCGGGATGGTGAGGTCGCCGGTTTGAAGCATGAGATCGTCATACAGGAGTATGTCCAGGTCGATCGTGCGGGGGCCCTTTGGAAACGTCTTCTGCCTGCCTGATTCCATTTCGATTTCCCTGGTTGCATTCAGCAGGTCGCGGGGGGAGAGTGATGTTTCAATGATAACTATGGTGTTGAGGAACCGCGGCTGGTCCCGGTAGTCGACCGGTTCCGTTTCGAGGATAGAACTTTGCTTGAGGATCGTTATGAACGGGCGGGATGACAGCCTGACGACGGCATCGTCCAGATTTTTTTCACGGTCGCCCAGGTTTGAGCCCAGGCCGATATAAACGATCGCCATTTACAGCTTGTTCCTGTAATCGTCGCCGCTGATTTCCATGATGCGGCACATCTCTTTTATGCGGGAAAGGATCCTTCCCTGCGACAGGTCTTTCAGTGCGCTGTTCGGATTATTGTTTGACGTGAAGATGGTGAACTTTTCAGCCTCGTACCGGGCATCCACCAGGTCGTACAGTGTTTCCTGCTTCCATTCAGTGTCTTTCTGTATGCCGAAATCGTCGATCACCAGGATGTCCACATCGGCCAGCTCCTTTTCAATCCTTCCCGATTCGCCGTATGTTTCGGAGCCTTCATGGAAGGATTCCTGGAGCGTCTTGAAAAAATTCCGCGAAATGCTGATGAACCTTCCCTCGACGGCGTGGCGGATAATAATTTCGGTGAGGATAATCGAGGCCAGCAAAGTCTTGCCGGTCCCCGCATTGCCCCACAGGTACAAGCCTTTTTTAACGTTGGGAAACTGCCTTACGATGTCATAGGCGGCGCTTTTAGCTTCATCGGCCTGTTTGTTGACTGATTTGAAGTGGTTAAGCTGTTTCCACTGGTATTTTTTATTGATACCCGAGCGGTTGTAAATCATGTTTATTTTAATGATTTTCATCCGGGTTTCGCGGCAAAAGCATTCCTCTATTTTTCCATTATTGGAATAATAAAACGGGTCTTCTCCCATGCACTGGCATTTCTTTATCACGCATTTGGGGCAGGGGACAAGGGCGTTTTCGCCAAGTTCCTCGAAATGGGGGTTGTGGATTATGCCTGTCTTATCGCAGAAATCACAATACTTCGAGCTGATTATTGGCTTGGTCTGGATCTTCATATCATGAACTTTAAAATGTAAGTTTTACCGGGGATAGAAATATGTCAACAAAATTTATGTGACATATCCCGCCCATTTTCCACTCAATATATGCATATAATGTTGAAAAAAGAATGAATTTTTCATATTATAGAGCCGATAAACTAATGTGGTATTGCACTCGGAGCTTCACCGTGCATTCATGGTCTGATTTATCATGCTGTAAGGGGTCAATATATGAAACGAAGAAATATGCATTGTATTATTATCGCTGTTCTGACGGGGGCAGTCCTTGTGGGATTCGGATTCCAGTCCCGTATAGTCGCCCAGCAGGCTGACGAAAAGAAGAAAGAGGAAAAGAAAGATGCATCCATGCTTAATGAATTCAGTGAAGTGGAAGTCACCGGGTGGAGGATCAGGGATTTCAAGCCTTACATAAAAGCGATAGAAGAACTTGAAAAACTGAACAAGGAATATTCCGATAACCTGCTGAAGCTGGCTATCGATGAATACTCGACCGGTCTGGATATCCTTGAAGATATGGAAAATGAAGTGATAAAGATCAGGACGACCAACAAGGAAAAGAAGAACCTTAATGAACGCTGGTACTGGCAGGAAATTGACCGGAAAAACGCCGAACAGCGCCTGATATGGTCCAAGAAGTCGGAAGCAAAAATGAAATCGGTCACCTACCTGACCAAGGCTATCAATTATCTCGACCAGATACAGCATCCGGAAATCAGGCAGGAGCCGCGGTTCCTGAATTTCCAGACCAGGCTGTTCCAGGTATACGTGTCAACGCAGTATGACCTTCAGAATTTCCTGCCCTGCATAGCGCTTCTTGAACGGTATATATCCCTTTCAGATAAGAACGCCAAAGACATATGGGCGTACAAGTATATGGCCAGCTGTTACGGCTACATGGAAAAAGTATTGGCGAAGTACAGACACGCTTCCGAGGATGAGATCAATACATACAAAAATAAAAAAAACAGGAGCATGCTGCAGGCGGTTGAGTTGAAATACGGCATTGAATCGCCGCATTACAAGCACATGCAGGAGATCGTCGAGCAGGATGAAAAGAAGAGCGAACGTATAAACGATTATAAATAATATACCAGGAACTTACTGCAAAAAACCCGGCTCATCACCGGGTTTTTTTATTTGATAATTTCCGGTCCGCCAGTTTCTTTTTCGCCTTTTTTATACTCCCCAATCATAATTATATGCGCGAGATTCGGGAAATACCGGGTTATGGACCAGAGAAGCCTTGATTGTCCCGGGTGTATGTAGAATTTATTTTTCATTATGCCCCGCATCAGAATCCGCGCAACCTGGTCCGGTTTGAGGAGGCCGCCTGTCTCGAATATTATCGACACTTCGGTGTTTCCCTTGAAATCATCAAACGTGTAGTCCTGGACATAGCCTGGTTTTGCGTATCCCACAAAATTCATCAGGTAGTCGGGAATCCCGCATGACTATTCGTTGCAGATATGATACGGAGTGTGGAATTATAATATATTGCCAAGTTGATTTGAGGATAAATAATGTTTAATGGCGTTAAATTAAATAAATCAACGTGAAAACTGAAGAATTAATTAACAATTTTGGCACGAATCTTGCATTATACAATATATGACATTTATAAAAGCAGATTTGAATTACTCATGCTTTTCAGTATTACTTTTCTGTCTTGACTTTATATAGATAGTAAAATCAATGTCGTGTTTTTTAAAATTAATAAACAAGAGTATTACCATGCAATATATTATGAATATGCCCCGTCACTATTTGTTATGTTGAATTATTTTATATTTCTATCATGCCGCCCATGGCATCGTCGTCACGTATAAATAATCTATTATACAATTATTGATAGATAACCTTCTTGATATTCATAAAAAGGAAGGGCACTGTTTTGTACTGAATAAAAATAGTTAATAAGGATATGTACATGAATGCAGCAGCTGGAACAAAGAAAATCGCACACCTGATGAATAACAACAAGTATGAATTGAAAGCTCATACTTTGATAGAATCTCTTGAACAGAGGGCCGGTTTAAAACCGGAGTTCCTCATCTTCATGGATTTGAAGAACAGGGAATTAAGGGTATCGGCGGCGGAAGTCCTGGAAAAAGCGCGGTCAGTGGCGCAGTACCTTATGGCCAGAGGCAGAACGACAAGGTTGTCATCATGCTTCCAACCGGCCAGAACTTTGCGTATATATATTTCGGCATTCTAATTGCAGGCGGCGTTCCGGTTCCGGTCAGCCAGCCTGCCGGAACCAGTAACATTGCCAAGTATCTTGATAACCTCACCCACATCATACATGACTGCGAGGCGAAGTACTTCATCACCTACGAAAAGATAAAACTGATAGCGGCCAGCCTCATGAACATATCCAATCTGGTAAACGGATTTCTCTTTGATGACGAGATATTCGCCAACCCGGTGCCGGCGGACCACCATAAAAAATTTCCCGTGGTCAGGATTGACGACCTTGCCCTTATCCAGTATACCTCGGGAACGACGGGTAAGCCGAAAGGGGTGATGCTCTCCCACCGGAACCTGCTCCATAACATACATGGAATAGGCGTTGCCAGCGCCATGACCGATAATGATGTGGGCATCAGCTGGCTGCCCATGTACCATGACATGGGGCTCATCGGTGGTTTTTTGTCGACCATGTACTGGAATATATCCCTGGTGCTTATGGCGCCGGAAGCTTTCATCTTCAGGCCTCTCTGGTGGCTTGAGAATATCTCCAGATACCGGGTAACCATGGGCGTGGCGCCGAATTTCGGTTATCACTACTGCGTCTCAAGGATTGACGATAAGGACCTTCACAAACTGGACCTCAGCTCCTGGCGGCTGGCCCTGAACGGTGCCGAGCCCGTGGACCGGATCACCCTGAACAAGTTCCTCGAAAAGTTCGGGCCCTGCGGCCTCCGGGATGATATTTTTCTGCCGGTGTACGGCATGGCGGAAGACAGCCTCGCGGCGACCTTCCCGGCGCTGGATAAAACAACGGTGGTGCGGCGGTTCGTGCGCAGCATGCTCGAGGAAGAAGACCGCGCGGTCGACTCCAGCAGCGTGAATTCGAAAGAATATATCGACCTGGTATCCGTCGGTTATCCCCTGGTGGGACAGGAGATCAGGATTGTCGACGAGGGGGGCAAGACCCTGAACGAACGTGAAGTGGGGGAAATCTGCGTGAAGAGCCCCAGTCTCACAACCGGCTATTATAAGAATGTGAAGGCCACGAGGGAAGCGGTCAGGGATGGATGGCTGCATTCAGGCGACATGGGTTTCATCCTCGACGGTATGCTGTTCATATCAGGCCGGAAAAAAGAGATGATCATCAAGCGCGGTAAGAACATTTACCCGTACGATGTCGAGAGGATTGCCTCGACGGTGAAAGGGGTGCGCCTCGGCTGCTGCGCGGCGTTTGACGTGCACAACGAGGAGCAGGGCACTGAAGACCTGGTGCTGGTTTGCGAAACCACGGTGAAGGATAAGAACGGGCTGGAGCGTATTAAGCAGGAAATACATAACGAGATCCTTGCCAAGCTGGGCATTGCGCCGGACGATATCAAGCTTGTCCCGCGGGAAACAATACCGAAAACCACGAGTGGCAAGACCCAGCGGTACCTGTGCAAGAGATTCTACCTTGAGGGGGAACTCTTTCCGAAAAAAAGCAGGAACCTGCTGGTCCTGGCCAGGACGTTCGTGATGAGCCACTTTCATCTGTTCCGAAGGCGCCTCAAGCAATAACGCAGGAAGGCGGCTTGCGGGGCTGCGTAAAATATTCATTGAAAATATTGCGGCGTATCGCACAATGTGGCGCCGCGGTTTTTGCCGCGAACGGATTATACATGTATTATCCAAACAAGGAGACTATAATGGGAACTCTTACAGCGGATCAGATTCGCAAGGATTTTCTCGCCATTGTCGCCAAGCTGTCAGGGAAGAAGGCCGAGCAGCTCAAGGACGGCGACCGGTTCAGGGAAGATCTGGGATTCGACAGCCTGAAAAGCATGGAGGCCATATCTCGGATCACGGAGATGTATGATTTTGATCCTGATCTTGACGAAGTGATGGAACTCCAGACTGTTATCGAGGTTATCAAGTATCTTGAGAAGAAGCTGACATAGACCGTGCCTGATGACAGCGGCACCGGGCGCAGTCTGACATTAAATCGCATAAGGATGTGTTAATGAGCAAGTTAGTCAATGATGCCATGAAGCAGCAGGCGGCTCTTCTGTCGATGCTGCGAAAGGAGAACATATACACCTACAGCCTTGAAGTGACTTCCGCCTGCGCGAACCGCATTGTGGTAAGCGGAAAGGAGCGGATCAATTTTATATCCAACAACTACCTCGGGTTTTCGACGCACCCGGAGGTTCTTAAAGCGGTCAGTAAGGCTGCGGATAGGTACGGCCTGGGCATCGGGGGTTCACCCCTGGCATGCGGTACCACGGATATCCATTACAAACTGCAGGAAAAAATCGCCCGTCTTTATGAACGGGAAGCGTGCGTCCTCCTCCCCAGCGGTTACCAGGCGCTGCTTGCCTCCATACAGGCAACCATCGGGAAAGGAGACGTGGCCCTGCTGGACAGCCTGGTGCACCGGAGTATCGTCGACGGCGTGACCCTGTCCGGAAGCGATAAGCGCATGTGGCTTCATAACGATACGGAAGACCTGGCTTCACTCCTGGATCGTATCAAGGCCAAGTACGGCCGCATGCTCATCATCGTCGATTCGGTCTACAGCATGGACGGCGACTGGGCAGACCTGAAAGAATTGTACCGTTTGAAAGAGGAACACGGCGCGCTCCTCCTGATCGATGAGGCCCACAGCCTCGGCGTGCTGGGAAAACGCGGGTACGGTCTGCCGGATCAGTTTGACATGCCCCAGGCGCCGGATGTAATTGCCGGCACCTTCTCCAAGTTCGCCGGCGCGGTGGGCGGCTTCGTTGCGGGTCCGTCCGACTTCATAGACCACCTGCGCCATAACGCTTCGGCATACATATTTTCGGCGTCACTGCCGCCCATGACCGTAGCGGGCGTGTGCCGCTCTTTTGAACTCCTTGATGAAGAGCCCCGGTGGCGTGAGCGGCTATGGGACAACATATCCTATTTTCTCAAGGGACTGAAAGACCTCGGTTTTGATACCGGGCCTTCGCGTACCGCCGTCGTCCCGCTCCTTATCCGCGACGTGGAAAAAACCATGACTTTCAACAAGATGATATTCGACGAGGGCGTGTACGCTTCGCCTATCGTGCACCCGGCAGTGCCGCCGGCGGAGTCGCGCATCCGCCTCGGCGTTATGGCCACCCACACGAGGGAGGACCTTGACCGGAGCTTCGATGTGTTTAAAAAGGTCGGGAAGAAGCTTGGAATAATTTGATTAATGCGGAAGCCTTCTGTTAGCCACGGTTTAAACCCGTGGCTAACAGTCATTATAAGGAATAATCATGAGCAATATCCAAATCATCTCCCTTGAGAATAATAAATCAGATATTAAAAAATTCGTTACCTGCGCGTGGAATTTCTACCGGGATAATCCTTTCTGGGTGCCGCCTATCATCGGGGACCAGGTGAAATTCATACACGCTGGATCATACCTTGAGGTAGGCGAAATCCGGCTGTTCCTGGCTTACCGTGACGGCGCGATTGCCGGCCGTATTATCGCTCACATCGACCATCGGAACAATGACTATTTCAGGGAAAAGCGCGGGTGCGTGGGGTTCTTTGAATCTGTGAACGATACAGATGTTTCACGGGCGCTTTTCAACGCGGCCGAGACATGGCTCAAAGAGAAGGGTATGGCGGATATGCAGGGCCCGTACAATTTCACACTGTATGATGCGCCGGGAGTCCTGATGGACGATTACGAGAATATTCCACCGGTCGAGCTGGCGTACAATCCGCCCTATTACCCGGATCTTTTCACCGATTACGGATTTGAAAAAAAGGTCGACTGGTATGCTTATAAACAGACTGTGGAAGAACAGTTCCCGAAGCTCTTTTACAGGATGTGGGAGAAGGCGTTTCAACACGCTTGCTTACAGGATGGTAAAAAAAGACGAGGCAGCCAGGAAAGATGGATTGGTCATCAGGGATGTAAACCTGAAAAAGTTCGATGAGGAGAAGCTGAAGATCCTCACCGTGTTCAACGAGGCGTGGAGCGATAACTGGGGCCATTATCCGCTCACCGAAAAGCAGTGGGACAAGTTTGCCCAGGAGCTGAAAACAATCGTAAAGCCGGAGCTGGTCATCATGGCGGAATACGATGGAGAGATTGCCGGCTTCATCCTTTCAATACCGGACGCCAACCCGGCGCTGCAGAAGGCGAACGGACGGCTTTTTCCTTTTGGACTATTTAAGATTCTTCTTGCCATGAGAAAAACCGACCGGCTGAAAACGATCGCCATGGGCGTGCGCTCGAAGTTCCGGATGAGGGGGCTCGACGCCTATTTCTACGTCGAAACCTTCGAGCGGGCAAAGAAACTCGGTTATACGATGGCTGACATGTCGCTTATAGTCGAGAATAACCACAGTATGCGCAATGCCCTGGACCACATGGGGGCAAAGATATACAAGACCTATCGGTTTTATAACAAGAAGATATAATTTTTGTCCCGGGTCGGGACAGGAGTATGACCCGGATGCGGGTCGGGCAGGTGATAGGGGGGCCTTTACACGAAGGCCCCCCTATCGACCCCCCGCGTGCCGCCTCAGTCGCCGGCGGAGGCTTCGGGTGAACTCGTCGAACCGGCTTCGCCGGATTCGACTCAGACATCCACCCTTGTTAGGTGTGTCCGCCCTGCGGGCGGACGTTTTGAGGGATTATAGTAAGGATAGAGAATCACTGGTGATACCCGCGGCATGGAGGCCGCGGGAGGCGATCGTCTGCAGGAGGCTGCATACGATCGCTGAACAGATTGTATTTTTCTTAGATTAAGACCAGCCCGCCGCAGGCGCGGGGTGATGAGGATCGAAAGGGGAAGAGGGAAGCCACCCTCTTCCCCTTTCATTAATGCTGACTGGCTTCCAGTCAAAAAAAATATGCCCTGGTTCAGGGCATATGAATTTGAGTTATCGGTTAGTCAAGGTCTATGCTCGCCCCCGACATGGCCCCGACGGGGCACGCGATTTTGCACAGGCCGCAGGCGACGCACTTTTCATGATCGAAGGTTACTTCCATGGTGGCCCGGTCGATGCAGAGGGCGTCCACGCGGCATACGGAGGTACAGGCTCCGCAGTTGATACAGCGGTCATCGTCCCTCATGATCCTGTTGACCAGGGTTTCGACCACCACGCCTTCTCTCACGAGATACTCGATGCTGGTATTGATCGATTCATCGGTGCCGCGGAGCTCCAGGATGAGCCTTCCTTCAAGCTTGGGCAGGATTTTCGCTTCCAGCACGTTGAAGACCACGTCGAAATCCTTCGCGAGCCGGTATATAAGGGGCTTGTACATTATTTTCTTGTTGAATATGAGCAATACGTTTTTCGAGTTCATTATCATTCTCCACCAAGCCTCCCCCATCGAGGGGGAGGAACTTCTATTATTTATCCTCGTTACTAAAATCCGTCAACTCCACGCTGCCCCTTGCCGCGAGGCGGTCGCGGTAGATAATAACAATCCCTGCCGCTCCGCACCGCATGCCGTAATCCGCGGCATCTTCCATGGTCTCCTCGCTCAGTACCCTGTTGCATACTTCCGTGGCGATGGCGTCGGCCAATGCGGCGTCAGGGGCAATCACCGTGGCGGCATCGGCCTTGCCGAAGCTGAAGGAGAGCCCTATCCGCGCGGATGACGTGCATATGCCGCTGGGTGTCTGGTCCGGGTAAATTCTAAGCGCAACGGCGTCAAAATAAATTCCCCCCGGGTAAATGCTCACCGATACCGGGTTAACTATCCGCATCCATATATCGCCGCCGTTTTCGATAATAATCTCTTCGGAACCATCCGCGAGTTCCCGGCCGACGACTTCGGCCACGGCCCCGGCAACTGCCGCCATGGGGCCGACACCGGCACGCTCGGAGGCGTCATACATCATGCGGACGATTTCCGGGCAGCCGTCGAGCCGCTCCACCGGCGTGTAAGAGGTGAGAAACTCGTTCTGGCGCCCGATGTGGTCCCATATCTTGGTCCTGGCGCGGCGGACGGCCTCTTCTGCCTGTGCCGACAGGTCCTTGTCAGCCCTGATGAACAGGTCCGATGTTTCCACCTTCACGCGGAAGCTTTTCCATCTTTCCGTGGCGGTGAAGTACCGATACGTTCTTTCAGCGCTCTTCATCTTATCTTTCCTTTTTATACGGTACCGTGGGAAGAGGCGTCTGGGGCACGCCGATGGTGAATCCCTTCATAATCCACTCCTTGAGCTCCAGGGCGATCTTCCTTGCCATGGGGTAGCTCGAAAGAGGTGATGCGTCGATGGTCCTGCCCATCAGTTCTATTTTGCCCGTCTTCAGCTCAGCGTATGTCACCTCTCCGAGGGGAGTGTTGATGCCGTAGGGGGTGTCATTGCCGTAA
>CAZZHU010000006.1:0-7887 GCA_964654045.1 uncultured Leptospirales bacterium | reverse complement strand
GGCAGCGGAGGTCCCGGTCGGACTGGCCGGTAAAATAGGCCATGTCCTCGTTGATGATGGGGATGGGGATGCCGATGCCGATCATGATGGAGCAGCCGTACCCGGTGAAGGAGGCGCCGCGAACGAAGCGGGGGTCCATTTCCTTCATGTCTCCCATGACCGCCAGGGTGCCGGCGCCCTCGCAGGGGATGCCGTTGGGGCCCCTCTTGCTGTCCGGGGCGTGCTGGGTGCCGTGCCATACCACGGAGCCGGCCGCTCCGCATAGGAAAATCCGCGTGCCGGTGCCGATAGTCCAGTAGAAGGGGTCGTTTAAAAGCGGGGAGAGCTGCCCGGAGGTGGAATAGCTCGCATTGGCCATGTCCGGTTTCAGGATTCCCATGTAGGTATAGATGGTCTTCTGCGACAGGTTGACGGCGCAGTTGTAGTTCTGGTACGCGTTGCGGGGATTGAACATGATGGCGTCCCTGAGGTCGCGAATCGTTATCATCGCCTCGTATCCCTTCAGGGGATAGCAGTCAGTTCCGTACCCGGAGGCCGTGAGCCGGATCCGTTTCCCGGCGATGAGGTCCTCTATGACATGACCACCGCCGTATTTGAATTTGCCGGGATGGACCCTGTTGAGGGGGTCATCGTCCTGCACCTGGGTGGCGCCTATGTAGCAGTCCACGGCGGCGATGCCGCCGTAGGCCTCCACGTTGTTCAGCCATATTTTTGACGCCTTGATGCGTGGCTTGGTGTGCCCTATATTGAGGAATGCGCCGGATGAGCACATGGCGCTGAAGGTCCCGGTGGTGACCACGTCCACTTTTTTGAAAGCGCCGTCCACCCCTTCACAGGCGACTATCTCCGGCATCTCGTCGGCGGTAACGACAACGGCACTGCCTTCCTTTATTTTCTGGTTTATTTCCTCATAACTTTTTTTGATTTCTACGTCGCCCATGGCAAGCTCCGGAATATGATTATCTTTCTGGCTACATACCCCCCGTGGGGTATTTGTTCAACTGTTTTTTTATCATTGCCCTGGACCAGTGCATGGGGATATTTGACCGAGAATCGGTCTGCAATTTATGAAAGGGGAAGAGGGTGGCTTCCCTCTTCCCCTTTCGATCCCCATCACCCCGCTCGCTCAATCGCCGCGAGAGGCTAAAGGTTAATGTTTTTTGTTAATTCTTGGTTTATCTGTTTTTGAAAGTTTAGTTATATTTTTTTGATTTTTAAAAGAGTGTGATAAATGGCTTTCGCCTTTCGCTCCGGAAGCCACATCCTGTGGCATCCTCGCGACGCCGGGCCTCCTGCCCGGCGAGGTTATAAAAACGTCCGCCGAAGGCGGACACCAATCGGGGTGGTGTTTGAGTCGATTTCGGTGAAGCCGAATCGACGAGTTCACCCCGTAGCCCGTCGCGGCGATTGAGCGAGCGGGAAGTGGGAGCGCGAGGGAGAAGGCCGCGGAGGCCGTCTCACTCGCAAACAATACCACTCTTTTTTACTTGCCACCCGGCCGGCTATCCATTATATAGTGATATCCGCGGGGTCGCCGGTTGAAACCCCGATCGTTCGTTAACAGTCAAATTGCTTCGGAGATTGCCATGAAAAAGATAGTGCCGCTCATTCTAATGCTGCTCCTTGCCGTTATTTCAGAAATATATCCCCAGGAGCGGGTGGATATTGTTGAATCGATCACGCCGTCCCGGGTCATGCTCTTTGTAAAGACATCCAGGGTCAAGCACGCCGTTGTTTCACTTAAATTCGTGGTGGACAACCTGCTGTCACGGGAACATGCCGAGAAATTCAACCAGAGAATAGCCGCGATCAGGAATAAAATCGGCATTGATCCGATGGATATCGAGTCGCTGAAAAACGCCGGCATCGACGTGGACCGCACCGCCAGCATGGCCATATACGCGAAGGGGAGGCGCGACGAGGAGCGTATCCTTCTTTTTATCCCGGTTATGGATGATAAAACTTTCCCCCTCAAGTTCGTGAAGATCCTGAAAAGGATGGGCGGGAACGATAAGGCCGACGTGTATCCCGCCATCACGGAGTATAACGGCCATACAATGTACCAGATAGGCAGGGATGTTTTCACCACGGCTTTTGACGGCGTGTTCATAGTGGGATCGACCGGCGAGCTGCTCCACAGCGTTATTGATGTGAAGATGAACAATACGGGATATCTCGCGCTGGACCCGATGTATAATGATTACCTGTCAAAGACCAGGAAGAATTATGATCTGCGCGCATTTGCCACCAGGGATTTTCTGAAGGATGTCATGAAAAAGGGCGGGAAGCAGGATGGCGATCAGCAAAAGAATGAGAAAAAAGGTTCCAGCGAAAACGCCTTTACCGGGGCGGTGCTGACGAATGTGAACTACATGGTTGATATGGCGCAAAACCAGCCTTCGGTCCGATCGGAGCTGGACAAGCTTTCCACCGGGCCCTCTCCTCTCAACGCGGTTGACTACGCCTTCCTTGGCGGGTCGGTGAAGCCTGCGGAAATCGATATCGATATTGCCGCCCGCTTCAACAACACGAGCGGCGCCATGAACACGTTTCTCGGCATCATGAAGACCGGGGCGACGGCCAGGGCGCTCCATGTTAAAAACGCCGCTACATACGCTTTCCTGTCGTTGAATTTCAATAAAATCGAGGAGCTGTGCAGAAACTCTGCGGCCGGCTGCGCCTATTATACCAGGATCAAGGACCAGATCAGGGAGGAAACAGGGATTGATTTCGATAAGGATATAGTTCCCTATTACAGCGGCGTCATGAATGTCATCGCCGGCCAGCCGAAGGGCGCCGGCGGCGGATATATTCTGTACCTGCCCATCGACGATCCCTCCCGGGGGAAAAAGGCATGGGAAAAGTCATCAGCCTATCTCGCCGATAAGTTCAAGGGCACCGAGCGTTACGGAACAGCCATGATAGGGGGAGTGAAATCGTTCTGGTACGTGGATTCAAAGAACAGCAGGATTTACGTCGCCTGCGACAGGCGGGGCCTTTACACGGGCAATGACCGGGAACTGATGAGCGCGGTACTGGCAAGCAGGGAAATCGGGGAGAAGGGCGTCAATGACGACGTGATCAGCAGGCTCGGGGGCAATGTCTTTTTCCTCACCCATATCAGAAAGGACAGCTATTTCGGCGCGCTGCTGACGCTCTTATCCTACCGTGCCAAAGAGATCAGCGGCGTGATCAATAACATGACGGACCTGTACATCATCGGCGAGAAGATCGATACGTTCGTCACCCTTACTATCAAGCTGAAGCTCATGAAGCGCAGGTGAAGGGGTGGGACATGAAGTACCTTTTCGGCCCGGTCAATTCGCGGCGCCTCGGTATATCACTGGGCGTTGACCTGATGCCCTATAAGACCTGTTCCCTCAACTGCGTCTACTGCGAGTGCGGAGAGACCACGGCGCTTACTTCAACCCGCGCGGAATACGTCCCGACGGATGACGTGATAGCCGAGCTGGACGGATATCTGGCCGCGTCGCCCCGCCTGGAGGTTATTACCTTTTCAGGATCGGGGGAGCCGACGCTCCATTCAGGCATCGGCAGAATAATCAACCATCTCAAGGAGCGCTATCCCCGTTATCAAATTGCCGTTCTCACCAACGGCACCCTGCTCTGCGACCCGGACGTGCGGCAATCCATCGCGCGGGCGGACATCGTGGTCCCTTCCCTGGATGCCGTACGCCCGGAGGCCTTCGCAAGGATCGGAAGGCCGGCCGGCGGTATAACGCCTGACAGGGTGATCGAGGGGCTTGTCGAATTCAGGAGGGGATTCCGGGGACAGCTCTTCCTGGAAATATTCATCGTACCGGGGATCAACGACACCCCGGAGGAACTCGCCGCCCTCAGGAACGCGGCGCTGAAGATACGGCCTGACGCGGTACAGATCAACAGCCTGGACCGTCCCGGCGCCGAGGCCTGGGTCGCTGCCGCGGGACGGGATGAGCTGGCGTCTCTCCGGCAGTTTTTCGCGCCGCTCAGCGTGGAGATCGTCGGGCGGCCGGCGGAGCAGGTATACGGAGACAGGCACGTAACCGACACGATGAAGGCGGTCATATCCATCCTGCGGAGAAGGCCCTCGACACTGGATGACCTTCTGGTGGCGCTCGGGTCGGACCGCGAAGAGCTCCGGAAGGCGCTCGCGTCGATGATAGACAGGGAGATGATCACGATCGACACCCTTGAGCGGGGCGAGTTTTACCGGATCGTCTAGGCCAGGGGTATGAGGATCGTGGCGTAGGTCTTGTTGGTGCCGTCAGTGGTAACGATGAAATTCTTGTGGGATATGTTGATGTTCTTCAATAGAATAACGACCATCGAAAGGCCGAGTCCCATGCCCTCGGCTTCCGGGTCGGGATTCTCCATGTAGAATTCCGCTATGTTGTCGTACTTCGATGATACTTCAATCCGCTCGCCGATTTTTTTCTGTTCTTTTTCCGCCAGGGGAACGTTGTTGATGACCTCGACAATCAGGTTGTTGCCGTGGACCTTCAGGTATGTTCGCGTCGAAAGCTTGTACTTTTTTGCCTTGAGGCCGTACTCCAGGAGCGCCTCGTCGTTCAGTATCCCCCGGATCTGCTTGACCACATTGGCGGGATCGTCATCCTGCTTTATCTTGCCCTCGTTGATGAGGATCATCTTCGCGTTAGCCTTGGTGGCGTTAGCTATCAGTTCCTTGAGGCAGGAGATGATCGGGGTGAAAAGCTCTTCCTTCCGGAAGCGCTCGAGGATCTTTGCCAGAGCGAATTTTATCTTTTCCTCGGTGTCCTCAAGGCCTGAATATGAAAGGAAAACCAGGTCACTCCGGTTCTTGAGGGCCGTTATGATCTCGGTCTGATAGGTAGTGTCGATATTTTTTCTCAGCATTCCCAGGGAACCCCGCACAGTTACGGCTACACTCTTATCAATCGGAGAAGAGCTTCTCAAGCTTGACAGTTTTATGACTGCCGGATATCCGCCGCTTCTGCCGTTTATTCATGAAAATAAAGAATTGATTTTTTTCAAGCATAAATTAACCTTATCCCGATAGTTCGGCCCGTTTCCAGAAAAAATATGATCGACACCATTATTCCTTCCGTTTATTCCATAGCCATTTTGGCGGCCCTTGCCGCCGCCTTCGGCCTTTTTCTGTCCATCGCCATGCTGAAGCTCAGGGTCATGCAGGACCCCCGCGTTGAACGGGTCACCGAAGCGCTGCCGGGGGCCAACTGCGCCGCCTGCGGCATGCCGGGGTGCTCGGCGTACGCCACCCGCGTCGTCGAGGAAAAATTCGCCATTGATCTCTGCCCGGTCGGCGGTGCCGGGACGGCGGCGAAGATAGCGGAAATCATGGGCGTCGAGTATGCCGGCGGCCGGGCGGCGGTCACGGCCCGCGTCCGGTGCCGCGGCGGCATCGCGGAAACATCGGCGCGCTTCGTCTATTCCGGGCCGAAAAGCTGCGCCGCCGCGGACGGCATCATGGACGGCTTCAAGGTCTGCGGGTACGGGTGCCTCGGGTTCGGCGACTGCGTGCGGACCTGTTCCTTCGGCGCCATGTACATGGATGATAACGGGCTTCCCGTCGTACTATTCGACCGGTGTACCGGCTGCGGCCTCTGCGTCAAGGCCTGTCCCCGGGGGATAATCAGCCTGGCGCCGGTGGATAACGAGATCTACGTGATGTGCAAAAACGAGGAGACGGCCCGGGTCATGAAGCAGGGATGCGGCGTCGGCTGTATCGCCTGCAAATTGTGCGAAAAGGCGTGCCGCGAGGCCCTGTCTGAAAAAAATCCCGGCGCCGATCCCGGTCAGATAGAGCTGGCCATCACGGTCGACAGTTACCTGGCGCGCATCAACTATGACCGGTGCATCAGGTGCTACCGCTGCGTCGAGGTCTGCCCGGTCCCGGTCATTCATCCGCTCGCCAGGTCGAAGAAGTTCCGGGAATCTTCCGGCAGTGCTGGAAAAGAAAAAATGAAGTCTGCTCCCGCCCCTTCCGGAGCGGGGGGAAATGATGATAATTCAACATAATTACGGTGGGATGCTGTATGAAAGATGTATTTGACATGAGCGGCGTTGAGCGGGCGGCCGCGCTTCTGGTCGCCATGGGCCCCAAGGTCGCGTCGGAGATCATGAAGCATCTCGATGATGCCAGTATAGAGAAAATCACCACGGAAATCGCCAAGATCGACCGGCTGTCTCCCAGCGAACGCGAGGAGCTTATCGGCGAGTTTCTCATAGACCTCCGCAAGGAGAAGCGCCGGCTCCGGGGCGGCGAGGGCACGGCGCGCGAGATTCTCACCAAGTCCTTCGGGGACGGCAAGGCCGACCAGATACTGTCGAAGTTCACCAATATCGACGTGGACAAGGAATTCTCCAACCTGAACGAGATCGATGACCAGGCGCTGGTGTCCTTCCTGAAAGACGAGCATCCGCAGACGATAGCGGTGGCGATGTCGTTCCTGGCGGCGGAAAAATCAGCCGCCATCATGAGCGCCCTTGACCGCGACAGGGCAAAGGAAGTCGCCCTCCGCATGGCCCGCATGGACAAGGTCATGCCGGAAGCGGTGGCGGGAATCGTGAAAACCATCAAGAAAAAATACCAGGAATACCAGAAAAAGAACCAGGGGCTTACCGCGGGCGGCCTTGACACCCTCATCGAAATACTCCAGCACATGCCGGGGGAAGAAGAGCGGAAGATAATTGAAGACCTTGAAATCGCCATGCCGAACGTCTCCAGCCAGATCACCGAAAAGATCTTCACCTTCGACAACGTGGTGAACCTCACCAACCAGGAGATCCGCGTTCTCATTGACGCCATCGGCGACGATGCCCTGATTGCCAGATCCCTGAAGGGTGCCGGCGACGAGATACGGTTCAAGTTTCTGAGGAACATGAGCCAGAACCGCGCGACCGACATCCTCAAGGACATGGAGGTCATGGGCGTTGTCAGGCTCACAGAGGTGGAGGATTGCCGCAAAAAGATCGAGGGCATCATGCGGACCCTGGACGACAACGGCGTCATCAACCTCCGCGGCGGGAATACGTTTGTGAAGTGACGATGTTTGTAGTACTCTCACCTCCGACCCCTCTCCTCGGTCAGACCTCACCCGCGCTCTGCGCGCCCTCTCCTTAGTTAGGAGAGGGCTTCAGTAATAAGTATTTATTTTCCCCCTCTACATTTTATGGAGAGGGGGCCAGGGGGTGAGGAAAAAATTGCTGACAGCAGGTGAGGGTAACTATCCTACTTGCTGTAAATTACTATCGTCCCATCCCTGTCGACCCTCTTGTAGAGTCTCCTGACCGCGTGTTCCGAAAAATTCTTCTTCTCGCCGGTGTAGAGAGCCATGATGGCGTTCACGTAATCGATGGTGGCCTGTATGGGGGGAAGGGCCATCCTCTTTCTCACCCTGCCGATGCCGGCGTGATAGGCCCCCAGGGCCAGGGGGATGTCGTTGTTGAAATAATTCAGCAGGGACTTGAAATGCCTGACGCCGGTTTCCACGTTTTTTTCCGGGTCGAAAGGATTTTTCAGAAAATAGTAATTGGCGGTTTCCTGCATGAGCTGCATGAGCCCCATGGCGCCCGCCGATGATACCGCATCGGGATTGAAATCCGATTCCACCCGGATGATGCATTTCACGAGTTTCGGGTCCACGCCATGTTTAGCCGCCGTTGTCTCGATGAGTCCGTCGAACCTGCTTGAGAGACCGCGGTTGCCGCTGAAGGAATTATGCCTGATGTTTTCATTTTTATTGTAATAATCGATTGATCCGTCCGGATTGACCCGCTTGTAGACCCTTGCATCGGCATCGCCGGGTACAATGACAGGTAGAAGTATAAGGACGATGATGTATTGAACAATCTTTCGAAGCGTCATGGCTATAGTTAGTAAGG
>CAZZHU010000005.1:29396-54918 GCA_964654045.1 uncultured Leptospirales bacterium | reverse complement strand
TATGAAGACATCATCAAACTGGAGCCGGATTCCGAGATCGGATACTCCGGCCTCCTGAACCTCTACATAGAGCGGGACGTGTTCGAGAAGGTTATCGATGTTCACGCGCAGCTGACCGAAAGAAAGATGATGCCGCAGGTCCCGTCATCGCTCCTGGCGAAGCTGGCGTCGTATTACCTTGACAAGCAGAAGTCGGCCACATCGAACGTCAGGGTCGATTACGGTGTCCAGTCGCCGCGCTTCAAGGACACGGACGATAATATCTACCCCGCGGTCTTCGGGGTGCTGGACGCCCTGAACAAGCGGGACAAGGATTATCCGCCTCTGCACCTGCAGTACGCGCGCCTCTACAGGTCCCAGAACAACCTGAGGCTGATGAAGATCCATCTCGAGAAGGCCAACGACCTGTCGCGCGCCAATTACAACGCGGACTATTTCGGCGCGCTTCATCTCATGGGCGAATACCATTACCTGAGCAAAGAGCCGGTGAAGGCCTATGAAACCCTGAACAGGGCGATTAAGGCCGCCGGGAACCCGCCCGATTTCACGCGGGAGGATTTTTACCGGGAGACCGAGAGCACGGGCAGGTCCTACGCGCTGCTGGGAAATATTTTCTACTACTTCTTCGACAAGGTCAGGATGCGCTACGGAGATCTTGAAGACGAGACAATCGACCAGGAAACCGAGCGGATGGGCAACTACCAGATAGCCCGCGAGAAGTACGAGAAGGCGATCGAGGAGGGATTCGAATCATCCGAAGTGCATTACAACCTGGGGCGGGTCTACTACCTGAACAGGCTCTACCAGAAGGCCCTGGACCAGTGGCTCAACCTGTACGAGGATTTCGTCGAGAACCCGGAGATCATGTTCGCCCTGGGCAACGCCTTTTACCACATGGGCAGTTATGACGCGGCCAAGGGGGAATACCTGAAGCTCGTTTCGGCCTATGAATACGAGATGGACAGGATGAAGATCGCCCGTCGCGACCTGCCCGGGCAGGTGAAGATGGTCCAGTACCTGTCGTCGGCCTACAACAACCTGGGCGCCGTGTACCAGGCCCAGAACAACGAGGCCAAAAGCGAGATAAGCTACTGGAAGTCGATCGATTTCGCCCAGCATATCAATTCGGATAACGAGTTCGCCCGGGTGAACCTGGCGCGCTCATTCAAGAAAACCGGCGAGGCCGGGGAGGCGATCCTGGACGAATCCATCCCCTACAGCATGGAGTACTACCGGGAGGATCTGCGGAAATAGGGCGCGGTCACTTCTTCTTTTTCCGCGAGGCGTTTTTCAGCAGCGCATATTCGAATCCGTCAATCAGCACATTAAAGGACGCGGCATTGATGTTCTCCGAAAGGGAATGCACCTTCCACAGCTCGGTGCCGTCCGTGAATATGATCGTAACCTGCACGTCGGTGCTGGTGCCCCGCTTCGCGTCGAGGATGTCGGCGTGAAAATCTATCAGGTTGACCTTCGCGATGTCGGGAAAGAGCGGGGTAAGCCCCTTTTTCAGCACATTGGCAAGGGCGTCCACGGGGCCCGCGCCGTTCGAGGCTTCATGGATGACCCTCCCCCGCGCCTCGATCTGGACGGTCGCCTCGGGATCAATGCCGTTGTCTATCAGGCGGTACCCGCCCACGATCCTGAAAGGGGCCCGGTATTTTTTGAGCGACCTGGCGATGGCCAGGACTTTCGAAGCGTCTTCTATCTCGTAATTCAGCATGTGCGGCACCCCCTTCTAATATATAACGGTCCCTGTAAGGGTGGATATTTTTTCCTGTTTACCTGATTCAAATTTCAATATAATCCGGTCCCCGGAAAAGCTGTATTCACAGAGATCATTGCTGATACGGTAATGCCATATTTTTTTTCCGTCCGAACAGTCCACCTTGAGAAAAAAGAATTCGTTTTTCTCATCAGTGAAGATGAGGTACAGGCTTCCCTTGTAAACGACCTGGAAATACGCTTTCCCGGGTATAAACCACTCGGTTGATCCGGTCCCCTTGTCGATGGCCAGATAGTATCCCTTGATGTCGTCGGTTTCGCAGGCAATATAATACCGTGATGAATCCTCAATCACGGTATCAATTTGGCTTATATCGGATATTTTTTTTATCCAGAGGTTCTTGCCGCTGTTCGAATCTTTACAGAGTAAAATGTATTTGCCGCAATCGTAATGAAGGGTGCGGGCTCCCAGCTCAAAGTTTTGAGAATAGGCCTGTTCCATCTATTCCGTTCAGTGAGAACTTTTAAGCTTTATCCCTTCAATTATGAGTCTGGCCACGCCTTTCTCGGTCGTGTCCGCGAGATTGATGACCAGGTCGTAATTATGCGGATCGGTCACGTTGAACTTCACGTATTCCTTGATATAATTCTCGCGGCGCTCGGTGTTTTCGATTACCAGCTTCTCAGCTTCCTTTTTCGTGACATTCTTGAATTTTATGACGTTTTCGACCTTGTAATCCATGGGAGCGACCATCATCACATGGTAGCCGCCCGACATTCCCCGGGTTATGACGTTGGAGGCCCGACCCACGAGAATCACGTTGCCGTGCGCGGCAAGAATGCGGATGGTCTGCGCCAGTTTCTGGTACACGGCAACCTGGGGCGGGAGGTCGCTGAAGACGCTTTTCATGATATCGCTGAGATCCTTCAACGCGTCGTCGGTCAGCGTTTTTACCAGGTGAGACGATAGTTCCATTTCTTCCATGACGCGGTCCAGTACCTGACGCTCATAAGCCGCCCAGAGCGGTTCGGGCGCCGTGCCGCCATTGTTCAGTATTGATACGATTTCCTGCGCTATGCCGTAGCCGGAGCAGCCGTATTCCCTGGATATGGTAATGAACTGGCGGAGGCTCTTCTTTTCCGGAAGCGATGTGAGCGAATGCTTCTGCTGCTGCCAGTATTTTAACTGGGCGTTTATATATTTATCGAGGGCCGGTGTTTTCATGTAGCAATCTCCTTGTCACGCGTATTACAATGAATTGGTTACTGTTGTTTCTAGCATATCCCTGTAAAACAGTTCAGCGATAGACTCTCCTGTTGATACCATGAATTATATCCCGCACCTGTTCTGCCGGCGCCGGGACCTATTAAAAATATATCGTTACTTTTTTACTGATTCAAGCGCAAGGGGCTGATTTTTACCCTATTAAAATTTATACACTGGCTCCATGTATGAAATTTATATGGGGGGGTAAAATATCAAGAACTTTTCACGGATTTTTAGACAAATGGGGAAGGTTTTTTTAGAAATGGAGAGTCCCGATCCGGTTGCCCATCCTGATCCTGTCACCCGGCTTGAAATCATCAAATGTGACGGCCCCTTTCTGGAAAAGGAGTACTATTGTTGATCCCAGATGGAACGCTCCCAGTTCGTCGCCGGCGCGTACCGGAACCTGTTCCTCCGGCTTGAAGAATACCTCGATGCGTTTACGGAACGTCCGGTTGGTTTGTATTTTGCAATAGGAAAGGGTGATGCGCCCCACATTCATGGCCCCGATCTTGCATACCGCCACGGTCCCTGCCGGCGACTGGATATAGGTTATGATGCGTTCGTTTTTCACGAAAAGACCGGGAAGGCGCTGCACCATCCAGTCCTGGACCGTGTAGAGGGTGCCGGGTAAATTATAATATCCGATGACCGTTCCGTCGACCGGCGCGTGTATCCGGTGATAATCGGCCGGGGAGAGGTAGAGGGTCATGAAGGAGCCCCACAGGAATTTCCGGTAGGTGTCGGACGGGACCATGTGCTGGAGCGAATAGCCCAGGCCCTTGGCCTGGATGATAGTGGTATCCCGTATTTCGCCGAACTGGTCGATCCGCGCGTCCACGGGAGACACCGCCCAGTTCCCTGCCCGGTCGATCGTGTGAACGCCATCCTTCATTTTTCTGGTGAAAAAATGGTCAATGTTCCTGAAACCGTTTTTGGGGACGATGTATTCGTCCTTCACGCCATATTTCGCGCTGTACCACCTGATGAAGGCCTTTGTCAGGCCCGCGGGGAGCGGCGTTCGGGCGATATATCCGAAAGCGCGCGATAACAGGCTTTTCGGGATAATTCTGAATATGAAGATGGCCAGGGCCCTGCTGATGTTCATGGCTGTTCCTTTAATGGATCCGTTTTTCCCGCATACATGAATGTGGGTAACCGGTCGTCAGCGGTGTGTCAAGTATTAAAAAGATAGTCGGGCAGCCCCGCGGCGCGCGCTGATTTTATTCACGGCGCCCGAACTATATCTTGACATCCATCAAGCGGTGCGTGAAGATATGATTGATTATATGCGAGATTGCTATATGACAGATGGAACCGGATACAGCGCCGCGCGGAGTATCATCACGGCCATGATCATCTGCCTGATGGCGGCGCCGGGCGCCGCGGGGCAGGATTCTTTCGGGCCATGGAACGCCGATGTTGCCGTGGGCGACGAGGCTGTTCCGGGCATCGCGATTAATGCAGGCCATGACTGCTGTACCGGTCCGCTGGCGGCGGACCGGGGCGTCTATGACGCCTTTACCGGCGGCGCCGTGCTCCTGATCCGGGTGTTCCAGATATGGATATCGCCCCTGGACGGGCCCAGCTGCCGGTTCAGTCCCACCTGCAGCGCCTACGGCAGGGCCGCGGTGCAGAGATACGGAGCGCTCCTCGGCGGCGTCCTGGCCGGCGACAGGATCCTACGCTGTAATATTTTTTCGAAGCCGGGCAATGACCCAGTGCCTGACCTGGTGCCGGGGAAATAGCCCGCGCAGGTTATGGCAGGGAATATCCGCCAGGGCGGCGTCGGGTTACGGTGATGCAAATCAGGATACAATATTGCGCGCTGGTTTTAATTTTTTTCTTCATGCCGGCGCCCGCCGCGGCGGCAGCGGCCGGAAGCGACCTCGTCATTAGGCAGAAATTATTTATCAGGGACCTCTTCGGGCAGAAACGCTATTTTGACGCCATAGCGGAGACAAGGAGACTCATGGCCTTCGATCCGGGCGGAGACAGCGGCGGCGACTATTCATTTTTTATTGAGATTAACCTGTTCCTCGGCGGCCAGTACCGCTCCGTTGTAAGGGATATCACAGCGCGGCCCGGTCCGCCTGATCACCGTACCAGCGTGCTGTTATCACAGTCGTACCTGAAACTGGGAATGAATGAACGCGGCCTCGAAGCGGCGCTGCGCGTCCGCTACGGCGCCGTGGACGGGCCGCTGCGGTATCCATTGCTGGCGCGGAGGGCGGAAGCGTACCTCGCGTGCGGCATGTACCGCGAACTGGTTGAGGAGATCGGGGCAGCCGAACATTTCATCCCTGACGGGGGCAGGCTCCGGCTTTTTCGCGAAGAGATGGAGCGGTACCGGCAGATACCCCTGAAATCGGTCCCCCTCGCGGTGGCCCTGTCGGTCGTTATCCCGGGAGCAGGGCAGATATACGCGGGCAAATGGCTGCTGGGGATCGTGAGCTTTATCGGCGTCGCGTCGCTGGCCGGCGGGGCCTACCTGCTGTACCGCCAGGGGAGCAAAAATCTTTCATATACATTCATCGCTTTTTCCTCTGTCTTTTATCTCGGGAATATCTATGGGGCCTTCAATGCCGCCCAATCGGTAAACGAGGACCTGCGCCGGGATTTCAGCGGGGACGTGAAGCGGAAGTGCATACCCGGGTATGACCCGGATGAAGAGGTCCGGCGGAACCGGATCTTCCAGTGATGTTCTCATGTCAGTTGATGCAAGGGACAGGGCGGATTGAAAAAAACATTCATTACAGTACTGGTGCTCCTGGCCGCGTGGAACGGCGCGCGGGCCGGCGAGGATGACGTCAGGAGAATGGCCCTCTGGTATTATTCCCTCGGCGATTATTACGCGACAATTACCGAGGCCCTGCGGTACCAGTGCCTCTACCCTTCCGGCCCCTGGCGCGGGAAGGGCATGCTGCTCATGGGAAAGGCCTATTACAAGGGGAGCAACTACCGGGCGGCCCTTGATGTTTTCACCGCCTGCCACCGGGGATTTTCCGGAAACGCGGAGGGGGAGGAGGCGCTGTACCTGGCGGGATTCGTCCAGCTCATGAAAGGTTCCCCGCCGGAGGCGGCCAGGCTGCAGGACCTCTACCGGTTCACGTACCGGAAGGGCGCGTTCATCGAGGAGCTGGACCGTGACGCCTGCTTTGCCGCGGTGCTGGACCGGGACCTGCCCGGAACCATGAAGGTCATCAGTACCTACCGGGGCCGGTACCCGAACGGGAAATACAGGGGCGATGTGGACCGCCTGGAAAAGGAGCTCGCCGGGGAATCGGTCAGGCCGCGGCGTCACCTCTGGCTTTCGGTCCTGGGGTCGGTTTTTTTCCCGGGATTCGGCCATTTTTACACGGGCAATTACACGGCGGGTTTTCTCACTTTCCTGACGAACGCGCTGTGCATTTTCATGATATACAACGGGTACCGGCATCATGACACGTACCAGATGGTTTTTTTCGGCCTTGCCGAAGCGGTCGTATATAATTACAATCTCTTCAGCGCGGCACGGGCGGTGAATGAGTATAACGGGAAACGGGACCGGGAGCTGTTCAGGCGGGTGCAGCTGGGAATAACCGCCTCATTTTAATGGAATATTTTTATTGCTTTCACGGGTCGTACACGGTATACTTATCCCGGAGGAGCGGAGATGGATGATTTCCTGGACGGCGGAAAAGTTGAAGAACTCTACAGGAGCCAGATCGTCAATTTTGATGATATCCTGAAAAACGACAATCTTGCTGAAGTGGCGGAGCGTCTTACGGAAGGCGCCCTCGAGATGGCCGATTTCATGCGGAAGGACATCATAGACCGTTTCCTTGATTTCGTTTTTTTCAAGGTACAGACCGGCAGTGTCGAACTGCCCAGCTTGGCCTATCCCACCAGGCGGATGCTCGATGCCGTCCTCGAGAAAAAGGTGATCGAGCTGATCAACGAGCACCTGTATCCCGAGATCATTTTCCGGCTCCTGAAGTTTTTTACCCGGAACCTCCATGACGCCGACACGAACCTCTATGTCGCCAACCTGATTTATTCGGAGGATATCATCAAGTCGATCTACGACACCTATCAGCTTTTCAAGAAGGATATTTTCGGCAGTGACCGCGACAAGAGGACCCTCAACGTAAAGCGGATACAGCAGTATTCCCCCCGAACGGACAACCGGATGTCCTCGCCGCTGGACGCCGCGGCGCGGCTGAAGTACATACTGGAGTTTTTCCTGGTCAAGTACGGGGTCACGCACCTGTATTCCCTGGAAGACCTGCTCATGTCGCGGTCCGGGACAGGCGGCGCCGGTTAACAGCCCCGGTGCCCGATGATCTTTTCCACTACATCGTCCTCGCACCGCTGCACTTCATTTATGTAGATGTTCTCAAAGCGCTGGGAATCCTTGAAGGTGGATTCGTTATAGCGCGGGTTATAGGTCCGTATCAGCCAGTACATGATGTCCTGCATGTCATGAATATTCCCCTCGTCGATGACCGTGTACTTGTAATAGAGGCGGGTCAGGTCCAGTTCCTTGATTATTTCGGGATGCCGGGTCGCGTACGGGTCCATGAATTTTTTAAATCCCACCCTGCAGCCGTCCCGGTGACAGCTGTAGAAGATGAGGTATTCAAGCCGGGACTGGTTCCGATAGACGAGGCTGATGATCCCGCTGAGTTCCGGCATTTTCCTCATGGCTTCAAAGCGGTCATAGGGGTAGAGCGGCGACCACGCCAGCGTGAAATACACTTCCTTCCCGATCACTGTTTTTTTCATAGCGCCATTTTGTTCCTTTTTTTGGTTAGTCTGTTTATCAGGTCCGTCAGTTCCGATATCAGCATCCGGCTCCGCTGTTTTATCCCGATCTCCCGGTAAAGCCGGTACCGGGCGGGGAAATCCATGATGAAGTAGTTCGCGATGAAGTCGGTCATCTGGTTCAGGTCAACAATGTAGTTCATCATCTTGATCAGCTTGTCCGACTCCTCCACGTTGATGAGAAATATCAGCTCCTGGGCTTTTTTCCTGAGCGTATCATGCACCGCGTCATTCGGATCCACCGGCAGGGGCGGTATCGGCCTCCACTCGGCATAATTATGCCTTATGAATTTTGTCACGTTCACCCGCGCCAGGCCTTTCAGCGCTATCCTGGCACCGCCGCTGTCCGGCTGCGCGTCCACCACCTCCGCAAGCGTCGCCAGCCTGTTCCTGCGCCATATCAGGTCAAGGATTGTGCGCATGGTCACGGCAATGATCCGGTCGCCCTTTTGTATTTTCTCGGTTTCATCGGACTGTCTGATGATAACGGTCAGCGTGCAGTAGGGGAATAGTACCTTTCGCTTAAGGAAAAATGTTTTTAACGTAACCTGTTCCATGGAGCTGGTGCCGAGCCGTTACCCGGGGGGGCTTCCTGCCGCCGCTCAGGCTCTCTTGATGTAGTATACAAATAAGGTGCCTATTTGTCAACAGGTATATAGACGGGAATTTCATGTTCTGCGGCGGCCAGTCTCTCCGGACGGGTTTGGTCTTACTGTGATTTTATTCCGCCGACTTTTGCTATGGCACGGATGAAAAAGAAACCGAAATTGGAGAGGTTTTCGCCTTCCCTCAGGTATATGCGCTTGATGATAAAGGCGCAGGCGAATTTTTTCATGTCCATACTTTTGATGATTTTGAAAAGTCCGCTGAAGATTTCCTCGAAATAAATATTGAACACAAGGGAAAGGAATTGCTCGATCTGCTCCTGGTTCTGGCCGGAATAAAACCTCGAAAAGGCCTCTTTGCGGTCAAAGTAAAGAAATTTTTCAGCGAAGGTCTTGATGCCGTAGTCCTGAACCAGGAGGTAGTCCACCGCGTACTGAACTTCGCCGCTGTGCTTTGTCATGTCGGACTTGAGCTTGTATGCCTGGAACAGCAGGGCGATTTTTTCCTTGATAACCTCTTCCGGAATGGCGTTCAGGTTGGCGCGTTTTGCCGGATCGAATATGCCGGTTATGATTTTATCGATAAGGCCCCCGTACTGCCTCCCGAAGGGCGTCATGAGCATGCGGTCGGTGAATGATTCCGGACGGGTCACGCGGGGCGAAAAGTCGGTCTGCTGGAGCAATTCGGCCTGGGTGGCTTCACGTGCCGTCTGCATGCGGCTGTACATTATGGCGTGGAGCTGGTCCAGCGTGTCGCGGACCTTGTTGCCGATTTCACGGATGGTCAGCCGCCTTTCCTTTTTGAGGAGCAGGACCTTTCTCCTGGAAATGTCGTCTTCATTAAAAAAGAACTTCATGTAGGTGCGGTCATTCCAGAATTCGTTCCGGCTGAGCAGTACCGTGTACGCGTCGTGGAGGGAGGCCGCGATGATGCCGTGCTGCGCCTTTGTTGATATGGCGAGCTCCATCTCGCTCAGGTCCTGGTAGGTCTTGACGTGTCCCCGCAGTTCGTTGAGGGGTATCGCCAGGGTCGTGTTGTTTTTAGCCATGTTGACGTTGTATTGCTGCACCTGGTGGGTGAGGCGGTTTTCAATCACGTTTTTGAGATTGATGTATGACGAAAGGCCTTCAGGATTGTCGAAGTCGGAGAAGATGAGGGATATGTATTCGATCTCGAGGTCTTTCGATCCCTTGAGCGCCAGGTTGTAGATGCGGGTGATTGCCTGTATGCTTTCTAGGATTGTAACGACCTTGCTGGTCTGGTTGCTGTTGAGGCGGAAGTTGTAATTTATGAGGCCGTACATCTTGCCTTCGGTGATTATTTCAGCGTAATCGGTCAGCTTATTGATTATCTTGTTGAACGTGGTGAAATCAATAAAGTCGCTTATCTCGGAAAGGAGATTGGCGGCGCCGCCTTCGGATGTGTCTTCCCGTTTATTTTCCACAGTCATACAATTTCCCTGAATATACCGGGCATCATTGTACAGGGTCAAATGCTTCATGTAAACAAAAAAATATGGCAATTTGTTATTGACTTTTCATATTTTAATAATAAAAGTGCAAAGTGATTAAAAATCAGGTCAAACCCGTTGCACGTCTCGGAATACTTCCTGGATCCGGAATCGATGCCCTATGACAGACAAGAAAATCCTTATCGTTGAAGACGACGCGCCATCAGCGCTGCTGCTGTCGCAGATCCTGAAAAAATATGGATACACCGTTTTAGAAACCGTCGAGTCCGGGGAGAGGGCGGTCCAGTCGGCCTGTGAGCTGAATCCGGACCTGATCCTCATGGACATCACCCTGAAGGGAGACATTGACGGAATCACCGCGGCACAGATGATCCGCGAAAAGTGCGGTATTCCCTCCATATACACCACCGTGAGCACCGACGATAGGACCGTCAAGCGGGCCCGGGAATCAGTCCCCTACGGATACATCCTGAAGCCCTATGAAAAAAACATGATATTTGCCACCGTGGAGATGGCCCTCTACAAGATCGACGTTGAAAAACGGCTGCGTGAAGCGGAAGAACGGAACAGCGCCGTTTTGGCATCGCTGCCGGATACGGTTTTCTACGTGACGAAAGAGGGGTTTTTCCTGAATGAAGTAGAGCAGCAGACGGCCGTCCACCTGTGGACAGAGAAGGTAGCCGCCAGGGCGCGGCAGGTGATCGCGTCCGCCCTGAAAGAGCGCAAAACGATGGTCTTCGATTATGCGCTGGTGCGGCAGGGCAGGGCCGTGTATTACGAGGCGCGGATAATCCCGTCCCCGTCCGACCAGGCGCTTGTCATTGTCCGGGACGTTACCTCGAAAAAGATGCTGAAGGATAAACAGGCCTCCTACCAGAAGGAGCTCGAAGTCCAGGTGGAAAACCGCACCCGCGAACTCACCGCCGCGAACAAGAGCATGGAGCGGGAAGTGGGACTCCGGAAGAAGATGGAGCAGAGCCTGAAGATCTTCGGTCACGCCATAGAGCAGAGCCCCAACCTGGTGGTCATCATAGCGAAGGACGGCAATATCGAATATGTCAATTCAACTTTCGCCGATTTATCCGGGTACGGAAGGAACGAGGTTGTGGGAACCAGCGTTACAAAGAGCGGCAACGCGGTTCTGCCGGAGCCTGAAATATGGAACAAGCTCTGCGTCGACAAGGGATGGAAGGGCGAACTCTACAGCATCAGGAAGAACGGCGAACTGTATTATGTAAAGGCCAGCGTTGCGCCGATCATGGGAGAGGACGGCGAAGTGTCCCACTATATCATCATCGGTGAAGACATCACCGAGGCGAAGCGCCAGAAACTGGCCCTGGACCACGCCAAGCAGGTGCTGGACAGCTCAAGCCAGGAATTCATGAACCGCGAGCTGGACTGGAAGGAGTGGAAAGAAAAGATGATGGAGCGGAACATATCCCGCACCGACAAGTCGCTTTTTAAAAATATCCACAACAGCTTCACCCAGGGCGCCGGGTTCGGGACCCTGGTCTCCCTCATCGACATGATGACCTCCGGCGCGAAAAAGGTGGAAGACGGCCATATCGTGGACAGCCAGATCATCCAGCTGATACAGAATAACGTCAACCTGATCAAGGACGCCTTCAAGACCTTCACCAGCATCGACTGGATCATCTCCAATGATTTTGACCTTCAGAAGATGTCCCTCATGGAGCTGTATGAGTACGTGAAGGCTGTCATCAGCAAGGTCGATGAATACAGCAAGTTCAACGGCAACCGCATCATCATCAATGATTTCAATTACCGGTATAATAACCTCTTCGTCAACCTGAACAAGGATTATTTTTCAAAGGCCCTCTACGAGGTCATTATCAACGCGATGAAGTTCTCGAAGAGGAAATCCTTTATCACGGTTTTCGTGAACGTGTCGGGGAAGGACGCCGTGGTATCGGTCATCAATGACCCCGAGAAGAGCGAAGAGGGGACCGTCGGCATCCCCGTCGAGTACGAGAAGGTTGTTTTCGAGCCCTTCTACCGGCTCACCAAGTTTGTCCACGAGCAGTACAACACCCTCGAGTTCGGCCTCGGCCTCACGCTGGTTGAGAAGGTTATCGCCAAGCACGGCGGCGAGGTAACGGCCCGGAACATTGTTGACCATTCCGACACGCGGCGCGAATCACAGGTGAAGGTGAACGTGTCAATCTCCATTCCTCTCGCTGACAAGTAATGCCCCTCCCCGGGATTAATTCAGGGGGCGCCCCGTCATGATTCTTCGCGTTGAAAATGTCCGGAAGCGGTACCGCATCGCCGGCGTAAAAAGGCAGATCCTCAACGGCGTCGATCTTTCGCTGGAGGGCGGCCAGATATGCTCCATTACCGGCATGTCCGGCTGCGGTAAGACAACGCTCCTCAATGTCATTGCCGGCATCACGCCGCCCGGCGGGGGATCGGTACGCATCAACGGCAGAAGAATGATCTATGCCCTGGACATCCTCGCCTCGCGGCGCCGCAACCGCGAGATCGGCTTCATCTTCCAGACATTCCGCCTCCTCAACGACGAGAACGTGCTCTCCAATGTTCTCCTGCCGGCCCGCATCAGGGGGCGCGTCGACAGTGAGACACGGGAACTGGCGGATGAAATGCTGGAGCGGCTCAGGATCTATAAATTCAAAAAGACGAAAACGGCTATCCTGTCGGGGGGGCAGAAACAGCGGGTCGCTATAGCGCGGGCCCTGGTGAACCGGCCAAACCTGATACTGGCGGACGAACCCACGGCGAACCTGGACCGAAAGACCGCGCAGGAGATTTTCGATATTCTCCTTGATTTAAAAGAGTCGGGCAAGGCGGTCCTTGTCGTCACCCACGACGAGTATATGCACCGGCAGTCGGACCTGGTGTACGCCATGGAAGACGGAACGCTGAGGGCGACGTCATGATCCAGCGCCTCTTTCTGATAGCGAAGGAGATGGCGGGGAGCAGGTTTGTCAGCGCCATCGTGCTCCTGTCGGTCCTGCTCTCGGTGTTCGCGGTCGGCCTCTTCCGCATTGCCGGCGACAGCCTGACCCACTACATACACAACCGGTTCGCGTCCTCCATCCCGCCCAATACCATCAGGATATCAACGCGGCAGCCGCGCTCCCTGTTCCTGTTTGAAACGGACGGGCCGAAGGGCGCCGTCATCACGGACCGGGTTATACGGAACATCCGGGGACTGGACGGGGTCACAGATGTCCAGCCGGTATCGGCCCTCGGGATCCCGATCCAGGCGCGGGTGTCATACCTGGGCTTCAGCTACCGGAGCGACATCCTCGCCTTCGGCGTGCCGCAGCGGCTGGTGGCCGATGAGCTCGCGGGCGGGCGCTACCGGAAGCTGTGGAGGGACCCGGCCCGGGAAAAGGTGATACCGGTGCTGCTGCCCCGGGCCATACTGCAGTCGTACAATGACGGCATGGCGGCGTCCAACGGCCTTCCCCGCATCTCCGAGCGGGGCGCGCTCGGCTTCGGTTTTAAACTGTACATGGGCAGGTCGAGCCTCAAGACCCTGGAAGGCTATGAGGACATGGACGCGGTCATTGCCGGCTTCACGGACCAGGTCGATTCCTTCGCCCTCATCCTTCCCCTGGACATGGTGTCCGGGTACAACAGGAAGTTCATCCAGGGATACCGCAACAGGTACCAGTACGCCTATGTCAAGGTGAAGGACCATGCCGCGATGCTCCGGGTCTCTCCGAAGATACAGGGGATGGGCCTGGTGGTGGAGGCGGAAAAGGGGGTGTCGCGGCAGATCATGAGGCTCAAGGAAAACATTACGCTTATCATCAGGCTGCTCCAGGCGATCATCGTCATTATCTCCGTTATCGCCATTTCTTTCGCCACCATGATCGCCGTGCTCAACCGGATTGAATATTACCGGACCCTGCGCCTGATAGGCGCGTCGCGGGCCTTCCTCACCGCGACGATCCTCGTCAAGTACACCCTCATCGGCTTTGCCGGCGCCTGGGGCGGGGCCCGCCTCCTCCAGTACGCGTCTGCAAGGGTAACGGAGTATTTTCACCTGACCGGCTTCATGATATCGGTATCCCTCCCGGGGGACATGTTCCGGGCGGTTCTCCTTTCCGGTATGCTGATCCCGGTGCTGTCGACGGTACCGGCGCTGGTGAGATTGTACTTCAAGGGACTGAGCAGGGATTGACCGATGGAGAGCGTTATCATCGATTTTGACCTCTTCCGGGAACTCGCCTACAGGCTCCTGGAGGATATCCGCGGGAACGGGAAGACCTACCGGTCCATTCTCTGTCCCCTGCGGGGTGGATTCTACCTGTCCTATTTCATGAGCAGGCACCTGAACCTCCCCATGGAATACATACAGATATCATCCTACGATAAAACCGAGCAGAGGGATTTTTCCATCGGTATACGGCCGGATATCGGGGGTGACCTCCTGCTCCTGTGCGACGACATATACGACAGCGGGCGTACGATCCGGAAGATACATTCGCTCTATCCCGGCATCGCCTTTGACGCCGTCTGCCTGGTCGCCAAGGACCGGGACGCGCCGGTCTTATATGGCCGGTACGTGGAGCCGGAGGTGTGGGTCAATTTTTTCTGGGAGATCGTGTGAGCAAGCTGTCGCGGGCGGCCCGGCGCCCTTTCTTGATGCAGGAGCCGGGATTTTCGATTGCCGTTCAACAGTTTGATCAATAGACATGTTGCAAATCTCCTTTATTTTTTCGGGGTTAAGGGGCGGAGCCCCTTACGAGCCCCCCGCAGGGGCTTTCCTGCGAGCGCCGCATGTTTCGCAACAAGTCTAATGATCATTCAGCGGATCGCGTTTTTCAGAAGATACCAGAAAATAAATTGACGAAATTATTGTTTTCGGGATTGGTACATATCATAGCGAATATCTATTAACAATAACCCGGAGTAACAAGACCATGCTTCACCGTCTTATCACGTGGGGATTTTTCGCCTTTGTCGGCATAACATCAATACCCCTGTTCTGCATATCGATCCTGCTGAGGGTGTTCACCTATCCTTTTGACCGGCGGCTCCGCCTGCTTCATCTGCATACCTGCTTCTGGGGATCGCTCTACACCTGGATCATGCCGCCCTGGAAGATCAGGACCGAGGGAAGGGAAAAGGTCCGCAAAAACGCCACCTACATGGTGGTATCGAACCACCAGTCCCAGCTGGACATCCTCGTCGCTTTCAATCTCTTTTTCCATTTCAAGTGGGTTTCCAAGATAGAGATATTCAAGGTGCCGGTCATCGGATGGAACATGACCCTCAACCGGTATATCAGGCTCAAGCGCGGCGACAGGGAGAGCATCGAGCAGATGATGAGGGACTGCGAAAAGCGCCTCGACGAAGGAAGCTCGGTGTATTTTTTCCCCGAAGGGACACGCTCCCCTGACGGCGAAGTGAAGGCTTTCAAGCCGGGTGCTTTCCAGCTGGCGAAAAAGAAAAAGCTGCCCATACTCCCGATCGTGATCAGCGGGACCAACAAGGCCCTTCCCAAATATGAAATTAATTTTCAGGGAAAACAGAAAATCCTCATCAAGATTTTTGATGAGATTCCCTACGAAAAATTCGAGAAACTCTCCGTCGAGGAAACGTCGGAGATGGTGCGTTCCTTCATCAAAAAGGAGCTTGTCATTATGAACAGGGAAACCCTGGGGACCTAGGACATGAAAGAAAAGGTATTTTTTATTCCGGTGACGGGGCCGGCGGATGACGCGGCGGCATGCGCGCGCCTCAGGGAGCTTGTCGTTTCGGAGAAGCTGCTCGGCTTCATAGCCGAAAAGGACATGGTGGCGATAAAAACGCACTTCGGGGAAGGGAAAAAGACCGGCCACGTGCCGCCCCTCTATCTGAAAATGCTGGGGGACCTTGCCAGGGAGATGAAGGGAAGCCCCTTCCTTACCGAGACGCAGACCCTGTACAAGGGAAACCGGACCGACGCGGTATCGCACCTGAACCACGCCCAGGCGCAGGGCTACGGGTATGACGCCACCGGCATGCCCATCATCATGGCTGACGGCCTCTACGGCGACGAGGAGACGGAAGTACGGGTCCCGGGAAAGCTGTACCAATCGGTGAAACTGGCTTCCGGGATTGTGAAGGCCGCCTCCCTGGTTCTGGTTTCGCACTTCACCGGCCACCTGGCCGCCGGCTTCGGCTGCGCCCTCAAGAACATGGGGATGGGATGCTCGAGCCGCCGGGGAAAGATGACCCAGCACTCGACTGCCAGGCCGAAAATCAAGGCAAAGGTCTGCACGAAGTGCGGTCTCTGCGTCATGTGGTGTCCGGCCTCGGCCGTAACCATGCAGGATAAAAGCGCCGTCATCGACGGCGCGAAATGCATCGGCTGCGGCCAGTGCCTGGCGGTGTGCCGCTTTGACGCCGTCGCCTATAACTGGGGGGCCACCTACGAAGAACTGCAGAAGAAGGTGGTGGAGCACGCCTGGGGCGTGGCCCGCGGCAAGGAAAAGAAGATGGTCTGCGTGAATTTCCTCACGCGCATTTCGAAGGATTGCGACTGCATGAATGTCTATGAGCAGATGGTGCCCGATATCGGCATCGTTGTGTCCCGGGATCCTGTCGCGGCCGATGCCGCCTCGCTGGACCTCGTGGAGCAGAGTGCGGGTAAGAAACTTTCCGAGATAGCCTACGACATCCCGTACCGGTTCCAGATAGAGTATGCCCGCGAGATCGGTTTCGGGAACCCCGACTATGAACTGGTAACAGCGAAAAACCATTAATTTCTTGACAATATCCGGGCCATGGCTGATTTAACCATACGGTTAAATGTTTTAATCATTCGGTTAAACCGATACGGAAAACCGGAGCGCCATGGCAAAGAAGAAGGAAATAATCCAGCCGAAGGAGCGCATTCTGCGCGCGGCGAAGAAGGAATTCTCGGAACGGGGGTTCAGCGGGGCACGCATGTCCGGCATCGCCAGGCGGGCCGCGGTGAACAAGGCCCTCATCCACTATTATTTCAAGGACAAGGAGACACTCTACCTGGAGGTGCTCACGCAGATTTTCCGCGGTGATGAAAGAGCGGCGTCCCTGCCGGAATACGTCGGGAAATGGGACCTCACGGCGTCGCAGGAGCTCTACGTGATCATTTACTTTATCGTGAATATTTTCCTAAGGGCCACCGACCCGGAAGCGATGCGCATTATATTCTGGGAGATCGCGGAAGGGAAGCGGTACCTCGAGTCCCTGATCATGGAATACGATATCCCACGTAAGAAGATCCTCTCCGCCGTTTTGAAAAAAGGAATCGAAAACGGCGAGTTCGAAACGGAATACCCGATGCTGGCCTCCATGAACATCACGGCATTTACATCGTTTTATTGCATAAACAAGGAGTTTTACCAGGGGAAGCCGCTGTTCCGCGAATTGTACGGCGACACCAACGACAGGGACGTGTTCGAGTACGTCCTTGAGTCGGTGTTCAAATCGCTCAGGCCGAAGAACCGCGAGCTTGCGATACCGGCCATACCCGCTGATTTGAAAAAAATACTGGAAGACGTGCTCAAGCTTCTTATCGAAAACAAGGACGAGAGCATCAATGATGAAGTCTTCCGGAGAATAGAATCGATACTGCATAACTGATGCGATGAAACAGTTTCAGGAGAAGGACATGAAAAGAGTGTTAAAGCATGCGGCGCTGGTCTGCATGGTGATGGGCCTGGCGTATACGGCAGGGGCACAGGATGTGAAGGGCATAAAGGATGCCGCGGTTACAAAAGACGATGTCCCCTACGTCGCCATTGACGCGAAGGCGCGGGCGGCCCGGGAGAGCAGGCCCATCAAGATCGAGCTGGCGGAAGAGCCGGCCCTGGTCCTGGGAAACATGAAGATAACCCTGAGCCAGGCCATCGTGTGGGCGGTGAAGCAGAACTATGACATGCTGGCCGTCAGCTACGAAGTGGCGATGCTCGACACGCAGTACAACCAGTTTTTAAAAAGATTTTCAACCTACCTGAATGCGGAAGGCGGCGCAGCCTATTCAAGAAATGTTCCCTCCCAGAGGACCTTCGCCGGAACCGACGTGACGCAGGCCAAGATAAACGCGACGGTGGCCAAGAGATTCATGTCCGGTACGACCTTGGCCGGCGGCGTCGAATATGAATACGACGCCATGAACCGCAAGGGCGGCCTGTCCAGCATGCTTTTTTCAGGCATGTACGGCCCGTCGCATCCGCACAAACCGGGCCTGTTCATCTCGGTCCAGCAGGATCTCCTCAAGAATGCCTTCGGCATCAATGACCGGATGACAAAAGAGATCCTTGCCAACGAATCGAAAAAGCAGAAAGATAAGATTGTCTTCACCCTGTCGCTCATCGTGGTGCAGGTGATCGGAGAATACTGGACCACGGTGATGGACAAGGTGTCCCTGGAAAACGCCGAACTGCAGGTCCGGGAAACGAAAAAAGTGCGCGACATCACGGCCCGGAACGCCGCCTACGGCCTTGCCGATGACTACACCCTGGGCATGTATAATTCAATGCTGGCCGGCGCCGAGGCGAAGCTGGCCATGGCGCGGCAGAAATACCGGGAGTCCCTGAGGGCCTTCCTGTCCACGATCAACGTCGACGAAAACATGGACGTGACCGGTACCGCGGTATTTACAAACAGGTATCCGTCCATCAACGTGGAGGAGGCTTTGAAAACCGCGTACCGGAAACGGGCAGACTACCTGAACGCCGTGAGGGACCTGGAAAGCGCAAAATCGGGACTCAAGATCGCTGAGAACAATTCCCTCCCGTCGCTCGTGGCGTCCATTAACGGCAGGCTGACATCCGAGAATAACAGTTTTGCCGGTGCCTTTTCGGATGACCTCGGGCAGTTCAAGTATCCCCAGATACAGGGCAAGCTCATGCTTTCCCATCCCCTGGATGACAATGAACTGTATATCCAGGAACGGAACGCCAGGTTCAGGATCAAGCAGGCCACGCTCCAGCTGGACAAGTACAAGAGAACGGTCAAGGACGACATCCTGAACGCGGTGGACAACATCGATACCAGTTATCGTCTCTATCAGAAGGCGATGGAGGCGCGGAGGCAGTCGGAGATTTTCTACCGGGGCATGCTGCGCGACCTCGGCCTGGGCCGCCTTAATTCCGCCGTGGTGAAAAACGGCCTGGATGCCCTGGTGCAGAGCCGCGAGATGGAGTTGCAGGCCCTTGTCGGATATAACGTTTCGCTATTAATGTTTGACGTGTCCCGGAATATCCTGTTTGAAAAATACAACATTGAAGTTGATAATTATATCCCGAAAGACATTAAAAAGTAACGGTCAATGGAGCCGCGGCAGGCCCGAAGGCGGCGGGATAAACTGAACCCGGCCCCCTCCGGGCATCGGAACGGGTAAAAACAATTTGACTTGCATGGTTGCCTGCGGATATTAATACCCATCGTGTGGTATTAATTCCGCAATGAAATGGTATAGTAATTTATTTGTTCTCGCCGCCGTCGCGGCGTCCCTGCTGGCGGGCTGCATGTCGGAAGGTGACCGCGCGGCGGAGGTGACCCGGTGGCAGGTGCTGTACAGCCAGGAGCCATCCCTCGACGCCGTTTCCGGGATGGAGGGATGGAAGAATGTCGCGTTGCCCTTCATGGTCCGCACCCCGTACCGGCCGAAGCGCGCGATCCAGTACCTCTGGCTTAAGGGCGAGGTCATCCTCGAAAATCCCGGGGACTACCGCGGGATATCCCTCGGCAGGGTCTACCTGGCGGACCGGGTCTACATCAACGGGACCCGGGTGGGAAAGCGCCTTCCCTCCGACGTGCAGGACCTCCACTATCCCCGCAATTATGAAATCCCGGCCGGTCTGCTTGTCCGCGGAAAGAACACCATCCACGTGTACCTTGGCATATACGGCGTGGAATACGGTGGCCTGGCTGACGGCGTGAAGCTCCTTTCCCGCGACCTGTTCCAGAGAACGGCAATCCTGATGGAATTCCTCTACCGCCAGCTCACTGTGGGAATACTGCTCCTGTTCCTCGCGGGAATTGTTTTTCTCCTCATGGAGCTTATATGGAGACGCCTGGAAGCCAGGAACCTCATAATGCTTTTGATCCTCGTTACCTGGATCATTTACCTCGCGGCCATATTTTCTCCCTACTATCCGTACAACATGGATTTCAGGATCACCCTCATGTGGAGCTGCGTGTCCCTGATCGCGATATTTTTCTTTCTCTTCATACAATACTACTACAAAGTATTTCTTACCCTGTGGAACATGATCTTTATTCCGGTCCTCGCGATCTGCGCGATCCTGGCCATGATCAACCAGGACACGACATCCCCCTACTATCTGGGGCGGTTCCTGGGATTATTCGCGGTGGGGATATCCATTCCGGCCCACGGGTACCTTTTCTATTATATCACCAGGCGTTCCCGTCCCGATATCACTATCCTGTATTTTGTCATCTTTGGTTTGATTCCCGCCGGTGTTGTCATCTGGGATATCGTCAATGCCGTGTTCGTGTACCATTATCCTCCCCTCTATCACATCTATATTCTCCCGGCCATCGTGGTTCTTTTTGTGACCCTCCGGATCAGGGAAACCATGACGCACCGGATACGGCTGGAAGTCCTCTATGGCAGACTGAGATACCAGATCGGCGATATCCAGCTGCCGCCGGATTCGAAGCGGTCCCCCGCGCGCGATCTGGGGGGCGGTGATTCGGACCTGACCCCCGCCATGGAGGAAAAACTGAGGAAGGTCGTTGATTTTCTTAAAGCAAATTACCTGTCCGATATATCCGCCGAAGGTTTGGCCATGTCGATGGACCTGAACAGGGACCGGATGGAAAGGATATTCAAGGACTATAGCGGCATCCGGATCAGGGATTATATCAACAGGCTCAGGATTGAGGACGCGGCCGCGCAGCTGCGGGAAACGGACCTCCGGATAATCGATATCGCCTTTTCCGTGGGATTCGAAAGCGTCATCACCTTCAACCGGGCGTTTTTAAAAGTGATGGATGTGACGCCCAGCGACTATCGCAGAAAACGCGCTTATGCGGCCGCGGAATGATCCGGGGCGTTTGACGGCGGGACCATGAAAATCCATAAGAACATACGAGCTCTCATTAAAAAGCAATTCGGAAGCATGAAGAATATTCCCGGGGAGTTGCGCGGTTTTTTGCATTCCATAAATGATGAATACACGTTTGTCCAGGAGCAGTTCGAGCGGTACCGTCTCCTCGCGGACGCCCTGGCGGACATAATCTGGACCATGGACCTTGACCTGAACCTCCAGTATGTCAGCCCGTCCTGCCTTGCCCTGGTAGGCTACCCGGCGGAAGAATTGATCAGGATGAAAATACACGAATTCTGTACTCCCGCCTCAGTTGAACGGGCATTCAAAATGCTGGCCCTTCAACTTGAGATGGAAAAGCAGGATGGCGCGGACCCGAACCGCGCCGTGTTTATTGATGTTGAATTCCTCCGGAAGGACGGTTCAACGGTATGGACCGAGGTAAAGGTGACCTTTCTCAGGAAAAACGGCAGGCCCGTCGGGCTCATCGGCGCCGCCCGCGATATATCGGCGCGCCGCGAAGCGGAGGGAAAGCTGCGACGGAGCGAAGAGAAGTGGCGCATCCTGTACAACAACATTCCCGGAGGCAGTATTCTCCTTGACGCGGACAGCTTCATTTCCGACGTGAACCGCATCACCTGCGAGATTACCGGCTACGGTTATGACGAGCTGATCGGTGAAAAGTGCGGCATCATCTGTCCGGAAAATCCGGAAACCTGTACCTGCCCCGTCGAGAAGGGAAATCAGGAGAAAATTGATAACGTGGAATCCATGATGAAGACCAGCACCGGAAGGATGGTGCCCATTATCAAGAGCGCCCAGCGCATACAGGGAAGCGAAGGCGATGTGATCCTTGTCAATTTTCATGACATATCCCGAATGAAGGAAATAGAGGAGGCGCTCCGGACCAGCGAGGACTCCCTGAGGAAGCGCAACCAGGTAATCGAGGATGACATCAGGACAGCCCAGCGGATCCAGCGGGCGATACTCTCCACCGCCATCCCCTCCCTTGAATGGATCCGGGCGGATTACCGCTACCTTCCCCTGGAAGCGGTGGGGGGCGATTACTTTTCATTTGTCCAGCTCCGCGAGGGGGGGCTGGGGGTGTTCGTCGGGGATGTTTCCAGCCACGGTGTTTCGGCCGCGCTGCACCTCTCGCTCGTAAAAGCCACCTCGGAGCGCGTGTGTCGAGTCCTGGCGCTGAAACCGGCGGAATTCATAAATACACTCAATGAAGAACTTTTCGGCAATATGCCCCTGAGTTTCCTGACCGCCACGTACGGCGTGTTCACCACGGACACCCCGGGAGATTCATATTTCACCTTCAGTTCCGCGGGGCATCCGCACCCGATCCTGGTGCACGGCAGCGGCGCGGGCGCCGAGTACATCAGCTGCAAGGGGACCATAATCGGCATGTTCGAAGAACTGGAATTTCATGAAAGACGGGTACCCCTCCGGAAGGGAGACCGGATTTTTCTGTATACGGACGGCATACCTGAAACGGTGAATGAAAACAAGGATAGCATCAGCTACGACAGGCTTCCCGAACTGGTCAGGGCCTGCAACGCGGAGACGCTGGAATCAACCCTTGATAATATAATTGAAGAAGTCGACCGGTTCCGGGGAAAGGCGGACCAGTGCGATGATATCGTCCTGCTGGGATTCGAGTACCTCGGCAGCTGACGGGCCACGGCCGGCGCCGAAACCGGCTGAATTTTTGGAGGATCGTAATGAAGAAGATGGTACTTGCGGTGGTCGTGATATGCGCGGCGCTGACCGTGCAGTGCAAAAAAGATGCCGGTATCCGGCAGGGCGTAATCAGTTTTAAGGCAGGGAAAGTCCTCCTCGTTTCCGGCGATAAAAGTATGCCGGCCCGGGTCGGCGATACTGTGTGCGAGGGGATGAAGCTGCAGACGGGTGAACAGTCCTATGCCCGGATCGCCTTCGACGGCGACACGATACAGGTTTATGAAAAGACCCGGATAGATTTCGCGACCCTTTCGCGCGTTGTTGAGAAGCAGCGTGATACGATGGAAATGGCCCTGGAAAAAGGAACGGTATTATGCAGGGTCGTTCTGAAAATCAACAAGGGGGATTCCTTCCGCGTGTCATCGGAAACGATGGTCGCCGCGGTCCGGGGAACCGTGTTCCTCTACGGCGTCGACGGCAACCGCGGCGTGGTAGCCTGTGACCGGGGAGTCGTTTCGGTCGTCAACGTCGCCAGCGGAGTGGAGACCATTCTTCATGCGGGGCAGATGCTCTCCATAGAGCCCGGAAAAATGATGAAGGCGGTGCCGATCCCCGCCGGATATAAATACAGGGATTTTAAGCATGGAAAAAATCCATACGGGGACAGCGAAGCAGCTGCCGGGAGGGACGCGTTGAGCCGCCCGGGGGCCGATCATGAAACAACCGGAGCGACGGCGGATAGCGGAGAGGTGGTAGAGCAGAAGAGCAGGATCACGGACAGCCCAACAACCGGGAAAAGCGGATCTGACGCGAAGGATAGGTCCATACCGGCAGAAAAAAAAGTTTCCGGTGCTGATACAAAGAGATCTGCGGCAGCCGCTGACGAGCCAGGGCCCGCTGAAAAGAAAAGCACCGCATTAACCGCCCAAAAAAAGGAAACGGCCGAGACAAAGAAGAAAAGCAGCGCAAACGGCATCACCGGTAAAAAAAGAGGATCGGACACGAAGGACAGGTTGGTGGCCGCGGATAAAACAGTTCCTGGCAGCGGGGAAAAAGGAGCGGACAAGTCGGAAACCGCTGATGATACCGTGCGCGACGCAAAGAAAAAGGCTGTCTCTCCCGGGACCGCCGGCGAGAGGAGGCCGGGCGGGCTCCTGGTAAAGCCCCGCGTGGAAGAGCCTGAGGCAAAATGATCCCGGGACGGTCAGTCGCCGGCCTCTTTCAGCCTCCGGTCGCAGTTGCGTTCCCCCAGCTCCGATCGCGCCTGCGTATACATCGGCCTGGCCGTGCGGTACCGTTCCCGCGCGGCCGGCAGCTGTTTTAAGTAAAAGCTTATGTCGCCCAGGCTGTATACGCAGTTGGCTTCGCCGAGGATCGATCCCGCTGTACGGTACAGTTCCAGGGCCTGCCCGTAGCGTTTTCCCGCCAATTCATAGGATGGTTTTCTGAAGAGTATCTCCCCCTGCATGTATATGCAGTTGGCTTCCCCCAGCGTTGATTTTCCTTTCCGGTAGAGGGCGAGGGCTTCATCAAAGCGGTTCCCCGCGTTCCGGTATTTCTTTTTCATCGTATATATCTCGCCGATGCGGTAGATGCAGTTGGCCTCGCCGATTACGGAGTTGCCGGCCTTATACCGGAGGGAGGCTTCGCGGTAGAGCTGTTCCGCGCGTTCAAGGTCCCGGTTGCGGACATTGATTCCGGCCAGCCGGTAGAGGTCGTCGGCTTTCTTTTTCCTTAATGACGGAAAATCAGGAGTCTTGACGGCCGCATCGGAAAGACTCCCTGATTTCTTCCTGTTTTTTTTCGCGGACGCCAGTTCGGCAAGGCGCTGCAGGCATTCAGACTTTTCAGGGAAAGGATCGCTTCTCTCGTAGAGGTCCATGGCATGGAGGTAGAGTTTTTCCGCAGCCTCGAGATCGCCCTTCGCGAGTGAGAGGTCTCCCAGCCTCATCAGGCAATAGGCTTCACCCTGGATCGATCGTACATCCCTGTAGAGGGCGAGGGCCTTCCGGTATTCATCCTCCGCGGCCCGGTAGTCTTTCACCGCGTAGGCGATCTCGCCGAGCATTTTCCGGCAGTTGGCCATACCCAGGCGGGAGCCGGCCTTCGTGTAGAGGACCAGCGCCTTCTCATATTTCGCGCGAGCCTCTGCGGTGGCCCCGGTGCTGAAGGAAACGTCCCCGAGGCGCTTCAGGCAGTTCGCTTCTCCCAGGATCGAGCCGAGCCTGGCATAGAGCGGCAGGGCTTGTTTGTAGAGTGTTTCGGCCTTGCCGTAATCAGGTACCTGGAGCGAGAGGTCGCCGAAACGCTTGGTGCAATTGGCCTCGCCGAAGGACGAGCCCGCTCCGCGATACAGGGAAAGGGCTTCCCTGAATCTCCGGTCCGCGGTGCCGTAGTCAAATCTACGGAAGGCGGCGTCGCCGAGGCGGTTTACGCAGCGCGCTTCCCCCTCCATGTCGCCCGCTTCGCTGAAAAGACGCCGGGCGGCCGTGAAGGCCTTTTCCGCGTCCCGGCAGCGGTACCGGTAGTCGAGGAGTATGTCTCCCCGGGCATGGAGGGCCGACGCGATGCCGCGTTTCAGGTTTTTCCTGCGGGCTATTTCTTCAATGACGCGGGCCATACTCAGCCCCCTGTCATCGGTGTAGTTGCTTTCAAGGGTCGATGCGTGGGACCCTGCTGCATAGAGCCATTGCTCCGTTATGATATCCTTGTTGGCGTCAGCCAGTCCGGCTCGCTTTCCAGGTTTCTTCTCCATGATCAGCTTTTTGAGGAGTTCCGAATCCTTTATCCCCCAGCCCCTTCCATTGCCGCCATATCCATCCAGCCAGCAGGAGCAGATCATGATAATCAATAGAACGGTACCCTGCTGTAACGCTGAGTTTTGTTTTTTCGGATCGGTATGTCCCATGGCAAGGC
>CAZZHU010000005.1:0-29386 GCA_964654045.1 uncultured Leptospirales bacterium | reverse complement strand
CGGGAAAATTTTAAAGAATAATTACAATTATTTGATGTAGTCAGCAGTAAGCGTTTTGTCCAGAGATTTTTTTTAATGCCAGTATCAATAAAACAGGCCGATACAGTCATTTTTTTTAAAAAAAAAGTTGAAAATAACAGTGAGATTGGCTATGTTGAAATATTATGTCTCATTATAGTCGAGGCAGTGTTCCCTCATGGAAAGGGCCTGCAACGGAGGTTCAGGGATGAAGATGGAAGATTGCAAAAAATGCAGGTATCATTATAAGTCGCAGCTTGATGATATTCTCTGCGAATACAGCGGCGGATTCGATTACCGTGTCATCACCCATGACAAAAAGGGGAAGGCCATGGTGGTCATGTGCCCCCTTGAAATGCCGCTTCCCAAGAAAGAATCGTCAATAGTCGCCGGCAACATGAAGTTCCTTGTGAACATTTCATGAATGACCGGTCCCGCCCCCGCGCGTCACTGCACTACATTTGTGAATCGGTAGCGACCCGCCCGTAACCCTGCCGGGCCGGCGGAGTATCTCCGCGTTTATGCGGGGTGAATATCCCGGGGGGTCCCCTGTTTTTTTCTTGATTTAAATGGAGAGTGTAATACAAAAAGGGCACTCCATGAACAAGGCGGATTTTCTATGAAACATATCGCGTGTATCCTTATCGGTTTGGCCCTGCTGGCCGGCTGCGGGCGAATGACAAAGGTCCCGGAGCGGGAGCGGATGGTGCAGAAGGTGTTCGAGGTGGAGCTCCCCGAAAATGAGATCTACGACCGGGCCCTGGAGTGGTGCGCGAAGAAGCTTGCAAACGTCAATGACGATATAGTCGTCAAGGACAGGGACAGGGGAAAAATCATCGCGAAGGGGACCGGCAAGTATTCCGAATACTTTGATTTCCTGGTGGACAGGCAGTTCAGCTATAATCTGACCATCGAGGTCAGGGAGAAGCGTTTCAGGGTGACTTTCGACAACTTCATCGTGTATTATGACGAACGGCAGCTGAAGTCAAGCCCGCTGGAGTATAAGTTTGAAATAGATAAAATCAGGAAAAAACTGGACGGGCTTATGGCCGGAATCCGCGACCACGTGTCGCGGGGCGTAGCTGAAAAAGAAGGGAAAAAGGAAGAGGAGTGGTGACGGCAGGCGGATACCGCCGTGCCGGTCACAGCGACAGGACCTGCTTTAGAAAAGTCTCGATAAACTTCTGGTCTTCCATGCCGGTAAGATCGCGGTGTTTCTCGGAACCCATCTGTATGAGTTCCGCCCCGCACTGGCACACAAAGCCGCTCTGATATGCATGCTCGTGACAGTAATATTTTTTTCCGCTGTTGGGATTTTTGAAGAGCTCCCTGAGATGTTCGCCGGTGAGGTCGCGCCTTCTGGCGTCGATAATATCTTTCGTCAGAATAATTGATTCCATGTTCCCTTTCCTGCAGGTCACCAGGCGGGAATACTCTTCCCGGTTTTCCGCGTCCAGCCTGGCGCGCATGTCATCTTCACACACTTTCCTGCCGCATTCTTCCCTGGTGTAATACCTGCTCATGCTCAGCGCCCCGTACCTGCCGCCGAGGTATTTGCCGTACACGAAAATCTTCTGCTTTATTGATTCAAAGCATATGTACAGGGCGTCTTCAGGATTCCCCGACACCAGTGACGTGAGGTAATCGATTTCCTTGCCGCAGACGGTGCACCGCACCGCCCCCTGGTTTTCCAGCTGTTCCCTGTCACTGGCGCAGGCATGGGTGTCATTCATGAAAAACTCCGTTGGATAGTTATCGGTAGGGAAGAACTCTTCTCCGCATATGTAAACCGTCCATCCGGTTTATGTCAATAATAATTCAAATATAGGGGGTCTCAGCTGATATCAGGCATCAGGGCCCATTTTATCACCCAGGTGTTCGTTGCCTGGTGCATATCAAGACACAGGATGCCTCCGTTCTGGAATTTAAACACGGGCCGTTCGGCAGAGCCGGTTATGAGGTACGACGCCAGTTTTTCCATGAAGGGGAGGTGGCCCACGAGCATGGTGTCACCCGCGGGGTCAAGACGCGGGGCGAAGGAAGCGACATCGTCATTCGGGTCCATTCCCGCCGTGGCCGTGACGCTGATTCCCGGCCCGAGCCTGTCGGCGAAAATCTCAGCGGTCTGGAACGCCCGTTTTTTCCCGCTGTGCAGTATCAATGCGACCCGGACGCGGTATCCCCGTGCCACGCCGGCGATGCGCCCGACATCGGCGCGTCCTTCCGCGGTGAGGCCCCGTTCAGGATCGATTTCGGCCGGGGCCGCTTTCCCGTGCTGTACCAGGTATAGGGCCATATCGGGTTCCTATAATGTTATTGTAAGGACATGATTGGAAGGGTCACCCTGCACGTCGATATCCACGTTTGACACAAAAGCCTGTTCCAGCTCATATTCGAAGTTCGTCACCCACTTGTCGAAATCCCTGCCCGTGAGGTACTGCTTTGAAAAGGCGAGTTCCAGCGAAAAATCAGCCAGGGTCAGCGTGAACTTCCTTTCCTTTACCGCTTCGCCGCCCATGGTGATCTCGAGCCTGTCGGTCGATTTGTCCTGGAATTTCATATCGATCGTCTCAAGGTTCAGCGTCTTTGACAGCGCGCCGATTATTTTCATGTAATCTATCTTTGCCATTACCCGGCTCCAACGGGGCGTTTTTTTCTGAATTTGAATACCGATTTTTTATAATCTTTCCGGTTTATCCGCGTTGTCCGGTCGAACATCAGGTACCGGATCTTGAGGTATCGCGCTTCGAACTCGCCTCTGCCGGCCAGAACCATTTTCAGGAGCGCCCCGGGGCTCGTGGTTTCGGGATCGCTCTTTTTTACCGCAGAATAACCGCCGCTCTTCAAAAAACGAACAACCGCCTCGGAGCAGGTGAGCTTCCACGGGCTCTGGTTGAGGTCCAGGGTGTAGCGGTTCTGGGACCACGACTGTATCAGGCTCTTCAAACCGATGATGAAGGCGCTCCGGTAGTCGAACTTGGAGCCGAGGCGCGTGGATAGTTCCCGGAGGGCGCTGTTGAGAGAGGGGCCGATGGGGCGGAATTCAGCCACCAGGGTGTTGTGGCGTATCCACCGGTCCCACGGCCGGAGCTCGAAGCCCCACGATTCCGCCTGCATCACCATCCTCATCTTCAGAAACCTGTCGTCGTAGGCAATGAAGGCGTGGCTGCAGGATGACCGCGTGGCCCAGCGGATAACGCGTGAAGACAGGAGCCTGGTCGTGGAAAACCCGATGGTAATGTTGCCGTTGTTCTTCGCCGCCGCCATGATTTTCATTTCCCGCAGATCGTTTACATACGCGGCGATTCTATGACGAATCGGCCGGGGATTGCAAGTAAAATAATATTTACGCGCTTCCTGTAACATTCTTTTCCCGGGGATGACAATAACAATTAATCAATATGCGGAGGAAATCCATGAGAAAAAAAAGAATGTTCCTTGCGGCGGGCATCCCCGCTGTATCCATCCTGATGCTGTTGTCGCTCTTCTGCATGGATCGCGGCGGCAAGCTTTTCGGCGCGTCCGGCGAATCGCCCATTAAAAACAGTGGCACCGTTGCCGACGCGGTGAAGGTGCAGGAATCCTTCAGGAAGATTTTTGAAATCAACAGGCACCGTGTGGTCTACATCAGCACCGAGCAGACGGTAAAGATGCAGCAGAATCCCTTCTACAATGACCCGTTTTTCAGGGAATTTTTCGGCAATCCCCGCTCCGGCCAGCCCCGTACCCAGAAACGCGCCGGCCTGGGCACGGGGTTTATACTTTCGGAGGACGGCTATATCTGCACCAACTATCACGTGGTCAATGGCGTTGACAGGGTCAAGGTGAAGGTCAATTCGATCCAGTATGACGCCACGATTGTCGGCTCCGATGAGCGGACCGACCTGGCCCTGCTGAAAATCAGCCCGAAGGAAAAGCTGGAACCGGTGTACCTGGGCGATTCCGGCTCGGTAAAGGTGGGGGACTGGGCCATAGCCATCGGTAACCCCTTCGGCCTGGACCGGACCTTCACGGTCGGCGTCGTGAGCGCCGTGGGCCGGCGCGATCTGGACCTGATGGGCGATTCGCAGACCCACATACAGACCGATGCTTCCATCAATCCCGGCAACAGCGGCGGGCCCCTCCTTAACATCTACGGCGAGGTGATCGGCATCAACCGGATGATCTACTCCCAGACGGGGGGCAACATCGGCATCGGCTTCGCCATCCCGATCAACACCGCGAAGGCCGTGCTGGAGCAGCTCAAGACCCACAAGAAGATCAAGCGCGGCTATATCGGCGTGCAGATCGTCCCCCTCACGGAGGAGTACGCGAAAGAGCTCGGCCTTCCGAACAATGAGGGCGCCCTGGTGGGGCAGGTGGTCGAGGGAGGTCCGGCCGATAAGGGCGGTTTGCAGGTGGGGGACGTGATCATCGACATAGGCGGATTGACGGTCAAGAACTTCGGTGATCTTGTCGGAACGGTGGAAAAGACGCCCATCGGGAAGACCCTCAAGGTGACGGTCTGGCGGAAAAAGGGAAAGATAAATCTCTTTGTAACGGTTGGCGAAAGGCCCTAGGGGCCGTATATTGAAACCATGCTGGCCTTTATGGGCAGCATGCAGGGAGAAAGGAGGGGTAATGGCCGCGGGACGATTATTCATCCGGAAGCTGATCAACGTGTTCCAGTCACTGCTGATACTGGGTACGATGGCGGCCATTTTCGCCGTCATAGGGCTCCTCGTTGCCGGAAAGCTGGGGCTCCTGGTGGCGATAATCGCCGGCTTCGCGATATTTCTCATGAGCCCCCGCCTTTCCCCCGCCATGGTGCTGCGGACCTACGGCGCGCGGAGGATCCTTCCGGAAGAATCGCCGGGGCTGTACCGGATCCTGGGCGGCCTTGCCGGCAGGGCGCAGCTGCCGGTTCTTCCCGATCTCTACTACGTCCCGAGCAGCATCATGAACGCCTTCACGGTGGGACGGAAGGACAGGGCCGCGATCGTGCTGACCGACGGCCTCCTGAGAAGCATGAACCGCGGGGAAATGGCGGGGATCCTCGCCCACGAGGTGAGCCATGTTGAGCACAACGACCTGTGGGTCATGGGCCTGGCCGATGCCATCAACCGCTTTACCAATATCTTTTCCACGGTGGGCTTTATCCTGCTGGCTTTGTATTTTCCCGTTATACTGCTCGGCGGGGCGGTAATACCGCTGTGGGCCATGGGGGTGATATTTCTCGCTCCCTACGCGACGGTGCTCCTCCAGCTGGCGCTGTCAAGAACCAGGGAATATGACGCTGACCTGAACGCCGTGCGGCTCACGGGGGACCCCCGGGGCCTTGCGGCCGCCTTACAAAAGCTGGAGCTTTATCCCATGAGGCTCCGGGACCTCATATTTACGCCAGGCAGGAGGGTGCCGGGCCCGTCAGTTCTGCGTACCCATCCCCATACCAGAAAAAGAATAGAAAAGCTCCTGGAGCTGGCGGATAAGGGCCCGGACCGGGAGGCCAGAGAAAATACTGATAACCTGTTGAATTATCCCCCGCAGGCGTCGGAGCAGCATCTACCGGATCACTACGCCCGGATCACCAGTAAACCCCGCTGGAGAATCGGGGGAATCTGGCATTAAAAAAATATAAAAATTTCATCCCGCATCTTGACGATTGGCTCCAGGTTATGTATATTTATAATGAAAGTTGTTAGCACTCATTAAAGATGAGTGCTAACAAAATGAGACAAAAGGAGGCGTTTTATGAGATGGGGAATAGCAAGATTGAATGATGCGGATTCCACCCTTTCCACGGTCTTTGATGACTTTTTCAGAATTGTACCGGCTGACCTGGTGGGGAACGAAGTATTTCCGAAGCTTGATGTCCATGAAGATGACAAGGCTGTCCATGTGAAGGCTGAAATACCGGGTCTCGATGAAAAGGACCTCAATGTCACCTTGAAGGAAAATACCCTGACGATTTCAGGTGAGAAAAAAGAAGAGAAGACTGAAGAGGACAAAAAACGTAATTACTACTACTGCGAGCGGTCATTCGGTTCCTTCTCCCGGACAATAGTCCTGCCGGAAGGCATCAAGGCTGACGAGGTAAAGGCAAACTACAGGAACGGTATCCTTGATATCGAGCTCCCGAAAGGGGAGGCCGCACAGCCTAAAAAAATCAATGTTGAAGTGCATTGATGGGGCCGAAAAAGGCGGCCGGATCCTGACAGCCCACTCCCCGGGAAGGGTGATGTAAAGGGCTAACAGGAAAACCCTGAATAAGAAATGTATGTACAGGATTAAAAAAGCAACAGGAAGAGGCCCGACCATGAGAATTCAGATCGGGCCTCTTCCTGAAGGAGAAAAAGGAGGAAGACTATGAGCAAAATTATCGGAATAGATTTAGGAACAACCAACTCGTGCGTGGCGGTCATGTCCGGAGGCGATCCGGTCGTCATACAGAACAGCGAGGGCCAGCGCACCACGCCGTCCATCGTCGCATTTAACGACAAGGGCGAGCGCCTGGTGGGCCAGGTGGCAAAGAACCAGATCATCACCAACCCGGTGAACACCATACGCTCCATCAAGCGTTTCATGGGGAGGCGCTTCAGCGAGGTGAAGGATGAGATCGGGATGGTCCCCTACCGGGTAGTCGACGACAGGAGCGGTGTGAAGGTCGGCACCGACGCCGGCGACTTCACGCCCCAGGAAATATCGGCGCGCATTCTGCAGAAGATGAAGCAGACGGCTGAAGACTACCTGGGGGAAAAGGTGACGAAAGCGGTTATCACGGTACCGGCGTACTTCAACGACGAGCAGCGACAGGCCACGAAGGACGCGGGTCGCATAGCGGGCCTGGAGGTGGAACGGATCATCAACGAGCCCACCGCCGCGGCCCTTGCCTACGGCATTGACAAGAAGGGCAAAAAGAACGAGAAGGTCGCCGTGTACGACCTGGGCGGCGGGACCTTTGACGTTTCCATCCTGGAGCTGGGGGACGGCGTGTTCGAGGTTAAGTCCACCAACGGGAACACCCACCTGGGGGGCGATGATTTCGATCAGCGCATTATCCAGTGGTTCATCCAGGAGTTCAAGAAACAGACCGGCATTGACGTCTCCGGGGACAAGATGGCGCTCCAGCGCCTCAAGGAGGCCGCAGAAAAGGCGAAGATAGAGCTGTCGAGCAAATCGCAGACCGATGTAAACGTGCCGTTCCTGACCGCGGACCAGAGCGGCCCCCGGCACATGGTGCTCACCATGACCAGGGCGATGCTCGAGCAATTGATCGGCGACCTGGTCGAGTCGACCAGGGGGCCCTGCGTGCAGGCCCTGGAGGACGCGGGCCTCACCGCCGGCGATATCGACGAGGTGCTCCTTGTGGGCGGTTCGACCCGCATCCCGGCGGTGCAGGAACTGGTGAAGAAGATATTCGGACGCGAGCCGAACCGGAGCGTGAACCCGGACGAGGTGGTGGCGGTCGGCGCCGCGATCCAGGGAGGCGTGCTCGCGGGAGACGTCCATGACGTTCTTCTCCTTGACGTTACGCCGCTTTCACTGGGGATTGAGACCATGGGAGGCGTCATGACCAGGCTGATCGAGCGCAACACCACGATCCCGACGCGGAAGAGCCAGGTCTTCACCACGGCGGAGGACAGCCAGCCGGCCGTATCGGTCCACGTGCTGCAGGGCGAGCGCGAGCTCGCCGCGAACAACAGGACCCTGGGCAGGTTTGAGCTCATGGGCATAGCGCCGGCGCCGCGCGGCATTCCCAAGATCGAGGTCGAATTCGACATCGACGCCAACGGCATCGTGCACGTGTCCGCCAAGGACCTCGGCACCGGCAAGGAACAGCGGATCCGCATCGAGTCTTCCAGCGGCCTCAGCGAGGCCGATATCAGGAACATGGTGAAGGAAGCGGAGACGCATTCCGAGGAAGACCGGAAGGCGAAGGAGCTCATCGAGGCCCGCAACGAGGCGGATTCGGTCGTGTACGCGACTGAGAAAATGCTGAAGGAGAACGGCGACCGTGTCCAGCCTGATGAGCGGGGCAGGATCGAGACCGGAATCGCATCGGTTAAAAAGGCGATGGAGGGAACGGACGCTTCAGCCATCAGGTCGGCAAAGGCGGGCCTGGAACAGGCCGCGGCCGAATTCGGCAGCAGGCTCTACCAGGACGCCGGCGGACAGCCCGGGGCGGGGGCGCAGGGCGCTCCTGACGAAAGCCGGGAAGCCCGGCAGGACCATGGGCCATCTGCCGGACCGGGAAACAGTAACGGCGATAAGGTCTACGACGCTGAATACGAGGTCGTGGACGATGAACGGAAAGCCGGATAACATATACAAGACCTTTTGTAGAACAGGGTCCGCGGAATATTTCCCGGGCCCTTTTTTTATGGAAAAAGATCTAAAGTTGTACATAATCTCTTTTTTGTTTGACGTAATTATTCGGTATGATATAATCGATCCTTTGCGAGGTAATACCGGGATATTCATGGAGGGGGAGCGGGTATGCTGCTTGACGATATTTTTGAGAAAAGCGATTTCAATTCCGCTGTGCAGGCCATAGCCCTTCAATCGCGGAAAAAACTCGGCATCGACATGCCGGTGCATCAGCTGGGCATCGTTGTACCCGATGTGGCGGCCGCGGCTGCGGAGCTTGAGCGGAAGGGCGTGAAACCTTTCCTGCTGATGGGCGGGCCCGCGAAGCGCTGGACCGAACGCGGATCCGAGGGCGCCATTACAAGCCGCCTCGGGTTCGGATATCACCAGGGCATCGAACTGGAACTCCTGGAGCCGGGCACCGGCTCGGACTTCTACCTCCGGAGCGTGGATAAGAAGGGGCGGCCGGTGATCCAGCACCTGGGGTTCCTGGTCAGCAACGTGGACGAATGGGCGCGGAAGCTCGTTGACGCCGGATGCAGGGTATACGTGCGGGGCCGTCTCGGCCTGGGGCCCCTGCGCATCGAATTCGCCTACATGGACACGGAAAAGGAGGCTGGATTGATACTGGAGTTCATCTGTCACCGCCTCTTCGGCATCTGGATCAAGCCCCCGGTATGGATCCAGCAGTTGATCGGCGGCATCGAGATAAAGACCGGAAAAAGATGCATCGAGGTATAATCGCAGGGGCACGGTATGCCGTACCCCTGCACGCGGAGATCGTAATAAGAAAGAGCCTTGTCTCCATGCGCATACTACTCTCCTTTTAATGTAATGCAATTCGCGGCGCGGCCTTGAAGCGGAAGGATTGCGCCTCGTGGAATTCGAGCACGGCGGCAGGGCCGGATCATCGGGCCGGCCGCAGATTTAAAATCCTGGAGAAGGGGAATCTTATTGGCGGTAGTTCTTCTTTTAACAATTCTCTGCATATCCATTATCCTTCATGTCGTCTACCTGCTGAAGTACGTGAGGATACGTACCGAGTCATACCTGCGGAAATACATCAATACCGCGGCGGTCAACCTGGTCACCGCCGGCATATGCATCATAATAGCGATTTTCTATCCGGAAGAAATACGGAAGATACAGGGACCGAACCTCATGTGGCTCATCTCGGGGGTCTTCATGGTCATGACCCTGCTCCTCCAGATTTCGATATTCATACGGATATTCAACAGGGCGAAGCTGCCGGAACACTACCACTATAACTTTTTCGGGAAAAAGGTGCTCCATTCGTCGGTGGCCAGGCCGATGGAGGTGGCCCTTTTCTTCGCCTCCATCCCGATGTTTCTCGTTGCCGGCGCCTATTTCGTGGCGCGGTTCATCAGGTTTTTCATTTAACGGCCTCCCGGCGTAATGAAAAAAATATTGATCCCCCGGCGCTGCCGCTGTACGATGCCGCCATGTACGGTGAAGAAGCGTATGACGATACCTCTGTGGTTCGCGATTTTCGCGGGCGGTATGTAACCGGTCGCGGTAAAGCGCGGACCGTTGCGCCTCCGGATACGGCCATGATCAGGAGGTTCCGCGCCATCATCTACGGGTATTACCGGAAGCACCGGCGCGATTTTCCCTGGCGCCGCACGGATGACCCGTACCGCATCCTGGTGTCGGAGATCATGCTTCAGCAGACCCGGACGGGACGGGTGGCGGAGAAGTATCCCGAGTTCATCGCGTCGTTCCCCGCGGTGGAAGACCTTGCCGCGGCGCCGCTCTCCCGGGTCCTCGCGGTATGGCAGGGAATGGGGTACAACCGCCGCGCCCGGTACCTGCATGAGCTGGCCGCTGCCGTGGTGTCGGATCATGGCGGCAGGATCCCGGATGATCCTGAAGCGCTGGCGAGGCTCCCCGGCATCGGAAGGGCGACGGCCGCCTCCATCTGCGCCTTCGCCTTCAACAGGCCCGTGGCGTTCATCGAGACCAACATCCGGACCGTGTTCATCCATTTTTTCTTTCACGCGAAAAAAATTGTGAGCGACAGGGACATCCTTCCCCTTGCCGAAGCGGCCCTCGACCGGAAGGAGCCCCATCACTGGTATTCAGCCCTGATGGATTACGGCGCCATGCTGAAAAGGCGGTACCCCAACCCGTCCCGGAAAAGCGCCCATCACCAGAAGCAGAAGCCCTTCGAGGGCTCACGGCGCCAGCTCCGGGGCCTGGTGCTCCGCGCGCTCCTGGCTCATCCCGGCGTCACGGTCCGGCGCCTGTCGGCCATCATCGACCGGCCGGAAGAAACGGTACGCGCCGCGGTTCGCGACCTGGCTGCTGAACGGCTGGTGACTGTTAAGGGAAGGGTCTTATACCTGTAGAAGCGCGCGTTATTTGTATGTTACTATCATCACTTCTTCGAAGCCATCGCTTTTATCCGGCAGCTCGATCCTGCTCTGGAGCTTGTAGATGATCTCCTGCGGAACGGCCAGGGCGCTTTTGCTGTTCCGCTCAAGGCACTGCTCGAGGGGCCTGTTCAAGAATATGGCGCCGATGGTTTTTTTCGACTGGCGCGCCAGGTCTATGATGCTCTGGCGGGACCGCTTCGTGATGTACGTATTGATGATCAGGATTTTCTTTTTCTGGTGGGTGAAGTGCTCCACGATTTTCCGCTCGATGTGCTTGACCAGGGCGTCGGTATCTTCGGAGAAACGGTCAGGCGTCCATTTCTCGCCGAAGTTGGTCATTTCATACACGCTTTTACGGATCTCCGAGCGGCTGACGCGGCTGCGGTCCTTTCCGATAAAATATTTTGCCGCGAACTCGGTCTTTCCCGAGCCGTACAGGCCGCACAGAAGAATAATGTCGAGATGATCCATCTTTGAAGTATCCATGGCGGTCTCCTTTGTGTTAGTATAGGGTAACCGGTTGCCATTGTCAATTAAAAACAGGCGCGGATGGATGGCTGATGGCGCAGCTGGCAAAAAAATGCCGGTTTATGATTGACTAATATATGCAAGGCGCTGTAAGCTATTCGCTCATGAGAATGAAACAGATCAAGATAGTGGCGGCCTGTTGATTACTATTATGAAGAGAGATGCAGCCTGCAATTCCGTAATCCCCGTAATCATCACTGTTGTTCTTCTCCTGCTGCCCGGTTGCCACCGGCCCGGCCAGGCGCATGGCGATGACGGGATCGGTCAGCCGGGATCAAGAATATCCCTGGAAGGATCATGGAAAATACGGCTGGAGGACAGCGTAACCTTCGCAGCCCCTGAATATGACGATTCATCATGGGAGACGTTCAGTCTCCCCGGGAGCATGATGCGCTATGCCCTTGACAGGACCGGTTCCGTGGCGGGGACCCTCTGGATCAGGCTGACCATTCCGGCCGGTACACGTCTGCCCCGCGAGGATATCGGCCTGGTCCTCGGCAGGATCGCCAATGCCGACGAGGCTTATTTCAACGGCGAGAAGATCGGATCCACCGGAAGGTTCCCGCCCCGGGAGCTGTCGATGTGGAACCACCCGCGCTATTATGTGGTGCCGAAATCGGCGATCCGTCACGGGGGGAAAAATGTCATCGCGGTCCGCATCCGGTACTACCTGTTCTGCGAAGTGCGGGGTCCCCTGGCGCTGACCGGCATAGACGATTTCCAGGATGATAAGAAATACGGCAATTTCCTGCTGATCACCCTGAATTACACCATCATCGCCGCGGGTGTCCCCATTTTCCTGGTTTTCTTTTTCTTCTTTATCAGGCGCAGGGCATCTGGGGAATACCTGTTCTACTGCCTCCAGCTCCTGTGCGGCCTCATCGTCATACTGGAGCTGTGCAATTACTGGAACACCTACGGCAGCGTGCTGCTGCGGTTTAAAATGCTCGGCATGGGGTGGGCCGCGCTCAACGTGGTGCACCCGATCTTCCTTCACCGCATATATGCCATGCAGAGAAAAAAAATCGAAAGGCTTTTATGGATATACCTGGCCGTCGTCGTATTCATGGCGGTGGTGTTTACCGATGCCGGGACGCTGCGGGTTCACGGCATCCTGATGATTGCCGTGACCGTCGGCATCGGCTTCTACAATTTTTCGTGCCATTTTTCAGCGCTCTATAAAAAAAGCCCCTATGCGAAGCTCTTCGGCTTTTTCGGGAGCGCCGTGGTCATCACCGCCATCCATGACGGGTTCATCTACCTTTTTAAATTCACCGGGTATGAGGTCCGGTGCGGCTTCCTCTTCGAATACATGCTCTTCCCCTACGGCGCGGCCCTGCTCTATACCGGCACGACCCTGGTGCTGGTGTCGCGGCTGATCGGGATGATGGATGAAATAGAGGACCTCAATACGAGTCTCGAGGGTTTCGTCATCGAGAAGGCCCTGCTGAGCGACCGGCTTTCCCAATCACGGAAAAAAACGCCACCCCTGAGCATCACGGCGCGGACGGAGGAAAAGATAAAACGGGTCAGGGAATACATAGAAGAAAACTACACGTCGGACATATCCCGGGAGGGCCTCGCGGCCTCGGTAGAGGTGCATCCGGACAATCTCGGCAAGCTGTTCAAGACATGCACCAACCAGAAGCTGGGCGATTATATTTATGAACTGCGCGTGCGGGACGCTGCGAAAAAGCTCGTGGAGAGCGACGACAATATCATTGATATCGCCTTTTCTGTGGGATTCGAAAGCCTGCGGACCTTTAACAGGATTTTCCCGAAGTTCATCGGTACCACCCCGGAGAAGTACAGAAAGCAGAACAGGCCGTGACCGGCCGTCAACCGTATCCCTTCTCCATCTCCATGACTACTCGATCACGTCATAGACCAGGTCAAAATTTATCAGGCAGGCTAAAACCGCCTTGATGGGCATCCCCCTGGTGACCGAGATCATGTGGTCGTTTGCCACACCCCGGTATTCCCAGGATCCGTCTTTAACGTCGATGGAACCGGAATACTCCATTGTATCAATGTGATACAGCTTTATTTCCATTGTGTTCATCCTGAAATGCGGCCGATTTCCATGCGCCGGCCGGTACATTCCCCTGTTGGTATTTTCAAAAAAACCCTGATACGCGTCAATGAAAATATTACGATGAAACCGCGCAAGGCGATTACCGGCCGGGACAATGGGACATGCATTGACCAATAGCAATAAAATTATTCGATGCCTCATAATCCATATCCACATTGATTTTTTTGTATACAAATCCCCCTTTTGCAATTAATGGTATTTTACTTGACGCTATCAGTTTATAGTAATAATTTAATTTATCAGTGGTTTTAGAACGATTGGTCTTGAAATAATCCAAAATCAGGAAGGAACCCGGCTCCTCCAATAAAAAAGTACCGGAGACTAATTATTTTATTGCCGGAAGTCGAAATTATAGTAACCGCAAAATATATTATGCAAGGTCCTTGGAATGAATAAGTGGTCAATTACTGGCGGTACGATAGTAACACCTGATAAAACGATAAAAAAGGGCGCCATAGTTATCAACAATGGGAAATTCGCCTCGGTTTCCACCGGCAGCGGCGTGTCCGTAAATCTTGACGCCGGCAAATGCGTCATCGTGCCGGGGCTCATCAATTCCCATGATCACCTGCTGGGCACCTATTACCCCAAGATCGGGAACGGCCCCTATATCAACTGGCTCCCCTGGGACAACGACCTGAAAAGCTCCCCGGTTTACGAGGAGCGGTGCCAGATAGAAAACCGCGATCTCTATCTCCTCGGGGCGTACCGGAACCTTCTTTCCGGCGTGACCCTCGTCTCGGACCACATGCCCCACTTCGTGGGAGATCAGTTCTACGATATGCTGCCTACACGGGCGGTCAAGATGTTTGCGATGTCCCATTCGGTGGCCTCCTTCGCCCTTGCCTGGGGCGATGGCATCACCGTCGAGTATCAGAAGGCAGTAAAGGAAGATATTCCCTTTGTCACGCATATCGCGGAAGGCTTCGATGAAGAAACGAAGCAGGACCTCAAGACCATCGACCGCCTGGGAGGTCTCGGGGACCACTCGGTGTTCGTTCATTGCATCGCCTTTTCCGACGCCGATCTTGACCTGGTCAAGGAGCGCGGCGCCTCCTGTGTATGGTGCTGCGATTCCAACATGTTCATGTACAACAAGACGATGGACGCGAGAAAGTTTCTCAAGAAGGGAATCAACCTCTGCATCGGCACCGATTCTTCCGCCACGGGGGGCGAGACCCTGCTCTATGAAATGAAATACGACAAGATGATTTACCACCGTCTTTACGGGGAAGAGCTTCCCGATGAAACGATCCTCAAGATGGTCACGGTCAACCCCGCCAGGGCCTTCAGGCAGAAACAGCTCGGCCGCATTGAAGCGGGTTATATCGCCGACCTGTGCCTGTTCAGGGACCGGGGCGGTTCGCCGGCCGGATCCGTGGTTCACGGACATCTGCGCGATGTCATGCTCGTCGTCATCGACGGCCGGCCAGTCTACGGTGACTCCGCCTATGCGGATGTTTTCGATGAACTGGGCGTCACGTATCAGCGGATCGTCATGGACGGAGTTGATAAAATTATCATCGGGGATCCCGTCGGAATGCTGCGGAGGATCAGCAGGGCCGTGGGATTCAAAAAGGAATTTCCATTCCTGCCTATTGATTTTGAGATATAGTACACGGGGGTCGTGCAATGTCTAACGGCGCCGGAGGGCCATCGGGGATCATAACCCGGACATACAAGTCCGGGTCGATCATATATTTCGAGGGCGATAAAAGCGAGTACATCTACATCCTGAAGGCCGGCAAGGTTTTTCTCACGACGATTAAGCTGGATACCGGAGAGGAATATAAGGAAGAGGTCCGCCAGGGGGAATTCTTCGGCGTTAAATCAGCGCTGGGCAAGTACCCCCGGGAGGACACGGCCCAGACCATGGGGAATACCACGGTGCTGGTCCTCACCCCTGCTGATTTCGAGCGGCTCGTTCTCAAGAACGCCAACGTGGTAAAAAAAATGCTCCGCGTCTTCAGCAACCAGCTGCGGCGCATCGTCAAGATGGAGCGGTCGGTCCTGGGCGAGACCGAGATCGTCAATCCCGACGCGGAGCTCTTCAAGATCGGCGAATACTACTACAAGGCGGGCGTGGTGAAGCACGCCCAGTACGCGTACAAGCGGTACATGGAATACTATCCCGACGGGGAGCACGCCTCGCTGGCCATGAAACGGATCAGGGGCATCGATGCCGGCGAGCCGGCTCCGCCCGACATTGGCGGTCATGACATAGCACCGGCGCCCGCGCCGCCGAAACCGGCAGGTGTGAGCGGCGGCGACGACTTTTCCTTTGACGAGCCCGACAAATCAAAGGACATGATCGATTTCGACGATTCGGGGCACGAGGAGGAGTTCGCGGCGGGGGGCGGATCAGCCGGCAGCACGTCGCTCTCCAGTGAAATGGATGATTTTTTTTCTGATACCAAGTCCCCCAGCCTGGATGATCTCAGCGCCGATGTGACGATGAGCGATTCCCCGCGGGATCTGAACGATGCCGCGGACACGTCCTTCGGCAAGGGGAATTACACCATGGCCCTTGAGCTGTACCAGAAGATCATAACCCTGAACAGAACGGCAAGTCCCGATGAGAAGAAGATATTCGAAAAGGCCCACTTCGACGCCGGCCGCTGCTACATGGAGATGGGCAAGCCGAAGGAGGCCCTTGATCTCATGTCAAAGGTGCTGCGGAATTTTACCGGTTCCCCCTACGTGAAGGCGGCCATATTCCACATCGGCATGATTTTCGAATCGGTGAACCAGAAGGATAAGGCGATAACCTACTATAACAAGGTGCTGAACATGTCGCCGAAAGACAAGCTGAACAGCGACGCGCTGACCAAGATAAAGCAACTGCAGGGGAAATAGCTCTATGGCGATGGCTCTTGATGAACGGTTTTTCGAGAAGTTCGGCGTCGAGTACGCTCCGAACGAAATCATATTCTGCGAATGGGAACCGGGCAATGAGTTCTACTTCATACAGTCAGGCAATGTCCGCATAGTGAAGTTCATACAGAACCGCGAAAAAAACCTGAGCGTTCTCACCGACGGCGATGTTTTCGGCGAGATGGCGATCCTTGAGGAGCAGCCCCGGTCTGCGACGGCAATCGCCATGGACCACGTCAAGCTCCTCAAGTTCCACCGCGACAATTTTGATACCCTCATGTCAGGCAACCCCCAGCTGGCGTACAAGCTCCTGGTCATTTTTTCCAAGCGGATCTACGACGCGAAGCGGCGCCTTATGATTCTCCTTCTGGAAGAGCCGCAGCTCAAGGTCATGGACGTGCTGGTCATGCTTGCCGAGCAGGACCCCCACCTGGATTTACAGAACGAGCTGTCCCTCCAGGTGACCGCGCAGGACGTGGCGCGGTGGGCGGGGCTAGCCGAGGACGACGCGCAAAAAGAATTGACACATTTGAGCCGCACTGACAAAATTGAGATATTCGGTGACAAGATCGTTGTAAAGAAGATCAGGGAATTCCAGCGGCTTGTTGCTTCTCGACGCAAGAGCATGTACCAGTAGAGCCCCAACGCATCGTTACCGATCCGAACGAGTCTATGCCCAAATAGTAAAACAACAATGCTCCCGTAGCTCAGGTGGATAGAGCGGTGGTTTCCTAAACCATGTGCCGGAGGTTCGAGTCCTCCCGGGAGCGAACATTACATGAGCGGCCGCGACCGCCGTTTTTTTTCTGTGAGAAACCGATGGAAGATAAACTGAATAAAATAGCCGAACGGTTCCGCGACCTGGAACAGGAGATGAGCAGGCCGGAGGTCATAACCGACCAGGGCCGCTTCAGGGCCCTGACCCGGGAGCGGTCCCAGCTTGCCCCGATCGTCAACGCCTACGAGGATTACAAGAGGTACAGGCAGGAGCTCGCGGAGTCCGAGTCCCTGCTCTCCCAGGAGAAGGACCCGGAAATGAAGGAAATGCTCCAGGCCGAGGTGGGTGACCTGAAGAAAAAGATCGGGGACCTGGACGAAAACCTTCTCATCATGCTTTTGCCGAAAGACCCCAATTCCGGCAAGGATGTCATCATGGAGATACGGGCGGGCACCGGCGGCGAGGAAGCGGCCCTGTTCGCGGCCGACCTGTTCAGGATGTACAGCCGCTACGCCGATATCAAGGGTTGGAAGATCGAATACCTGAGCCTGAGCGATACCGGACTCGGCGGGTACAAGGAGATCATCGTTTCCGTGCGGAGCCCCGAAGCCTACGACCACCTGAAATATGAATCGGGGGGACACCGCGTCCAGCGAATCCCCACCACTGAAGCCGGCGGCCGGATCCATACCTCCGCCGTGACCGTGGCGGTCCTTGCCGAGGCGGAAGAAAGCGAAATTGACATCAACCCGGATGAATTGCGCATCGACGTGTACCGCTCCTCCGGACACGGCGGCCAGTCCGTGAACACGACCGATTCCGCCGTGCGGATCACGCACCTGCCCACCGGCATGGTCGTAACCTGCCAGGATGAAAAGTCTCAGCTCAAGAATAAGAACAAGGCGATGCGCGTGCTTCGCGCGCGGCTCCTCGAAAAGGCCACCCGGGAGCGGATGGAACGGGAAGCTGCCATTCGGAAGTCCCAGGTCGGATCGGGCGACCGGAGCGAGCGGATTCGCACCTACAATTTCCCCCAGTCAAGGCTGACAGACCATCGCATTGGCCTCACCCTCTATTCCCTGGAAAAAATCCTTGAAGGGGACCTGGACCCGGTTATTGACGCGCTCAAGAAAAACGAAATCGAGCAAGAGCTGAAAAAGGTAGATATATAGCTGCGAGGTGGAACCGTGCGCGTTTCCGAGATGCTTGCGGCTGTCGCGGGACAGCTGAAGGATGCCGGTATACCCGGCCCGGCGCTGGATGCGGAGCTTCTGGTCGCGCACGCGATCGGCACGGACCGGTACCGCCTCCGTGTCGGTGATGACCGCGAGCTTGAACGCGCAGAAGCCGTCAAAATCAGGCGCCTGGCGCGCCGGAGACTCGCCTTCGAGCCGGTGGCCTATATCCTCGGGAACAGGGAATTCTATTCACTTGATTTCACGGTGAACCGGGACGTTCTCATCCCCCGGCCCGAGACCGAGCTCCTTGTCGACATGGTGATCTACTACGCCCGCCAGAACGCGTCGGTCGTCGACATCGGCACCGGCTCCGGCGCCATAGCGGTGTCCGTGAAGCATACCCGGGTCGACCTGGATGTGCACGCCACTGACATATCGGCGAAGGCCCTGGGCGTGGCCCGTAAAAATGCGGCGCGGATTCTCGGGAAAAACAGGATCAGGTTCCACCGGGGCGACCTGTTCGAACCGCTTGCGGGCAGGCGCTTCCAGGTGATCGCGGTAAACCCGCCATATGTCGACAGGAAAAACGCCGCTTCGCTCCAGAAGGACCTCTCCTTCGAGCCGGAGATGGCGCTTTTTTCCGGCAAAGGGGGAAGGGAAATCATCGAACGCATTATGGCGCAATCGGGACCCTTTCTCACCAATGACGGCGTTCTCATCATGGAGATCGGCGATGAGATGAAGGATTTTGTTAAGAGAACCGGAACAGACAGAGGGTTTACGGTATCAGTTTTAAACGACTACTCAGGCCTGCCCCGGGTAGCGGTAATGAAACAATAACAGCGGCGGGAGATTATGGCTGCCACACCAATCGTAACAAACCAGCTCAAGAAGATTACCACCTTCGTTTATATTCTGATCCTTCTCTATATTGTCAATGTCATCTTTGTGTTAAAGTACAAATGGGACGTGATCCCCATTATCGTGAACGTGTACCTGTTCGTGTTCTCGTTTTACCTGATCTTTAATTTTTCCATGATTGAGATTCCTCCCCTGAAGGACGAGTACCGTAACATGTACCGCCGTTTCGGCATCCTCATCCTGTTCATCAAAACGCGGGTGTTTCCATTCGTCATCGTGTACACGACCACGGTGATCTACACCCTCATCAATTACCTTGACAAGGAGAACTGGCCCTGGAACCCGATCCTGGAACTCCTCGACGGCAGGTTTCACCAGACATTGTTCTATTCACTGATACTGCTTCTCATCCTGAAGTTCAACCGGCGTCCCAGGATCACCCTGCTGCTCTTCGTTGGGGGCGCCGCGATCTATTTCCTGATATATCAGCTCGTGTTCTATTTCACCCCCAGCGGGGCAGTGATGTCGGTGCTCAAGATTTTCCAGATAACGATCGGCCTCATCCTGCTCATCTATGAGTTCATAGCCGATAAAATCAGTATCGACAAAACTCAAATACGCAAATCGGTCATCGCGGGACTCTTCATGGGAGTATTCATGTACATTTCGTTCGTGGTGCCCCTCGTCATGATATACGAGTTTGCGTCATTCGCGTCCTATCCGCAGGCCCGGTCAGCCCAGATCCTCATGCGCCTGGGCTATACCTTCCCGCTGAAAAATTTCAAATCGATCGTGACCGAAACCTCGAATCCTTTCTATTTATACGATTATATTTATTATTCACGGGCGTATAAACGTCCTGTCGCGATTACGGCAACCGAGTGGGAGAACCTGATACTCTCCGGCTCGATGGAAGTGTCCAATGCCATCGCCTTCTATATCCACTACCTGGGCATCAATATCCCCTACCAGCAGCTGATCTCCTACGCTGAACGGCGGTCCGTTGATTCAGGGGAGGCCCTGGTCAATTCGAACTATTACTCGCGGTACGTGTCGGGGTACTGCGAAGAAAATATCGCCGACATGGTGGAACGCTATGCCAGGGGGAACCGCTATTTCAAGATATGGCTTATCCGCGTGACTGCTGAATCGAAGAGCCTGTCGACGATTCCGTTCCTGGCCATGATCCTGACCGATATCAATCCGGTTTTTGCGCAGGAGGCATATCTGGCCCTCTCGAAGGTTACCGGTCTGGATCCGGCGAAAGAAATGAACGACCGGATAAACAGCCCGAGGGTCATCGCCGCGTTCATGCAGTTTTATCGGGACTCGCGCAAAGCCCGGTGACCGGGCATTGCGCGCAGAGCGGCTGACGTGCGCGGCAGGTGGCCCTGCCGTGGCGGATGAGAAGAAGATGGGCGCGGGTCCAGAGCCGTTCCGGGATAAAGCGCGTGAGGCTCTGCTCCACCTCGAGGGGATCGCGGGAGTCCGCGTACGCGAGGCGGTTGGCGATCCTGATGATGTGGGTGTCCACGGCGAGGGCCGGAATGCCGAAGCCGATGGACAGGATTACGTTAGCCGATTTTCTTCCGATACCGCGCAGCGTCATGAGTTCCTCGCGGGTACCGGGCAGCTTTCCCCTGAAATTCTCAACCACTCCCCTTGCAAGGTCAATGATGTTCCTCGCCTTGTTCCGGTAAAAGCCGGTGCTTCGTATGATCCTGCGCACGTCGGAGATGCGGGCCCGCGCCAGGCTTGAAAAATCCGGATAGGCATCGAAGAGCTCCCCGGTAACGGCGTTGACCTGCTTGTCGGTGGTCTGGGCCGAGAGCACCACCGCCACGGCGAGCTGGTACAGGTTTCCGTAACGCAGATCAGGCTTCACATCGGGGTAGTGTTTTATTAATGCCCGCATTATTTTGTCTGATAATGATTTTGTCATTTTAATCAATGTGACCTCACCCCCCGGCCCCCTCTCCATCAAATGGCGAGGGGGAGAAGTTTTAATACAGTATGCACTCAAAACATCCGCCCGCAGGGCGGATACTGATAGGCGCTTGTTGTCTGAGGCCTCACAGAACGGAGCGAAGCGGAGTGAATGAGGCCGAGTTAAGCGCCGAGCCACCGCCGGCGTTTGAGGCGGCACGCGGGGGGTTGATAGGGGTGCCTTCGTGTAAAGGCCCCCCTATCCCTTGCCCGACCTGCCACCGGGTCATAATTTCATAAGGATCTCCCGCATTTTCTCCAGCGCTCTGGCCCTGTGGCTGATTTTATTTTTTTTCTCCAGGGGCAGCTCCGCCATGGTCTTGCACATATCAGGCAGAAAAAAGATCGGGTCATAGCCGAAACCGTGGGACCCCTTCATCTCCTCCGTAATGAGGCCTTCACAGGTGCCTTCGGCGGTAAAATGTCTGCTGCCGGGAAACTCCACCGCTATGACGCAGACAAAACGGGCCGTGCGTTTTTCTGCCGGAACGCCCCGCATTTCTTCGAGGATCAACCGGTTCCTGGCGGCATCGTCTGCCGATTCTCCTCCATATCGCGCGGAGAGTATGCCGGGCCGGCCGTCGAGGGCGTCGACAACGAGGCCGGAATCATCGGCCATGGCCGGCAGGCCGGTATAGGCGGCGATTTCAACGGCTTTTTTGCGGGCGTTTTCCAGGAAGCTCGTCCCGTCTTCAACCACCTCGGGAGGATCCGGAAAATCACTCAGGGGGACCAGGGTGAGTCCCCGGATAGCGGAAAATTTTTCCTGTATTTCACGTATTTTATTCCTGTTGCCCGTGGCAATGACCAGTTTCATCGTTTCATTTTTCCTTTTTTCTGTCATGGATGATTATTCCTGTCATTTTTCGCGTGATCCGGGCCGGGAACGGAGCCGGCAACCGGGGAAGCGTAATTTTTCATTCATAATAAAAAAACAGATTGAAATACCTGCCGAATTTTATCAAATATTATTTGAGACCATGGCGGTACGCGGGGTAACATGAAGCTTTCTTTTATTGAACTGATTTTTCTAGTTATTTCAGATATGGCTGTGGTGGCCATTCTGTTCTACCTCTATGTGCAGTTCCACATCAATCACAGCAGAATGGTCTATATCCTCGTCGGTTTTATTATACTGCTGCTTATCGTCCGGGCTTTCCTCTTTTTCCTGAGCAACTGGGTTTTTTATCGCCTGAGGATCAAAGTCATAAAAGGGGTCGTTTCGGATTTCAAGAAAGGCAGATTCGCCCAGAGCTACCGGAAAGTCAGGGTCGATACCGAGCTTGATGAGATACTGAGGGAGCTGGTCATAGCCGGGAGGCACCTGGACAGCATTATGACCGCCCAGAAAAAAGAGATCGATAACTTCATCGAGCTCTATAACAGCATCATATTTTCGATCAGCTCCTACTTTATCGTCCTGGATGACGAAGACCGCGTCCTTTTCGCCAACGAAGGCTTTTACAGGAAATTTCAATTCCAGAGCGACGAAGTGTACAACAAGAAGATTGAAGACATCTTCTACTTCGTCAACGCGCGGCTCAAGGGCGGCATAATCCAGGTGCGCCAGACCGGGAAAACCGTGGTGCTGGAAAAGACCCACCTGCTGACGCTGAACAAGATTTCCATAATAGCGGATATCAAAATCTCAAATATCATGGTCAAGGACGCGAGCCAGATCATCATCATCATCGATGACGTGACCAAGAAGCTCAGGAACGATTACCAGATTTCGCTGATGAGCCAGATATCGGAATCGATCCAGAAGGACGATGAAATCGACCGGGTCCTTTTCACGATACTGACCGGTGTTACATCGGGGACCGGACTGGGCTTCAACCGGGCGATGCTGTTTTTAGTTGAGGATGGTTTCCTGACGGGCAAAATGGCGGTTGGCCCCGATTCGTTTGAAGAGGCGATCGAGATCTGGACCGCCGCTTCGACATCCTCCACTGATAAATCCTTCAGCGAGATAAAAACCGCCGAGATGAAGGCCGGCGTGAACCTGCTCAACCGGGTCCTCGCGGCACGCTTTCCCGTGAAGACCGCCAATGTCTTCACCCGGGCGCTGAACAACAGGCAGAATGTCCATGTAAGCGATTCGTGGAACGACGAGCGCATGGACCAGGAAATACGCGATCTGATGGACGTAAAAGAGTTCATCGTTGCGCCCCTGGTGGTCGTTAACAAGGGCATCGGGATCATCGTCGCCGACAACAAGTTCAACAACGCGCCGATCATAAAGGAAAACATCGAGCTCCTCTCGATATTCGCGTCCCAGGCGGCCATGTCCATTGAAAGTTATTCGAACCTTGACACGGTCCGCAGCGAGATGCAGAAGCTTTCCGACCGGCAGGATGCCATCGTAGAATCGGAAAAGCTCGCCGCCGTGGGAAGGATCGCCGCGCACATGGCCCACGAGATACGCAATCCCCTGGTCACCATGGGCGGTTACGCCCGGCGTATCATCCAGCTGCCCAAGGAAAAATCAAAGGCCAGCAGGAAGATCGATACGTCCGCAGAGATCATCCTCAAGGAATGTGAGCGCCTGGAAAAGACCCTGTCCAATGTCATGGACTTTTCGCGTCCGGCGAAGTTCATCAGGGAGTTCAACAACATCAACGAAATCGTACGCGACACTGTCAACCTGCTGAAAAACCTCTTCCAGGAGAAGAAGGTGGAGGTGGAACTTGATCTGACCGAGGAGATCCCCCTCGTCAAGTCGGATTTCAACCAGATGAAGCAGGTCATGCTGAACCTGTTCCAGAATTCACTCGATGCCACACCCGCGGGCGGATCAATACGCGTCAGGTCGTTGAGCGAAGGCAATGTTATTATCATCACCATCAGCGACACCGGCTCGGGAATCACCGATGAGGACCCCGGTGTTGTTTTCGAGCCGTTTTTTTCAACAAAGGTCACGGGTGTGGGCCTCGGGCTGGCCATCGTAAAAAAAATCATCAAGGACCACAACGGCTCCATACGGGCAAGAAACAGGGAAGAGGGGGGAGCCGAATTCACCATACGGCTGCCCGTCCCGGGCTGACCTGCCCGGAACTGGGGGGATGGCATGGATATATAGCGTTTTTTTGATCCCCACCGGTCAGGATATAAAAAAATTAATTGATTGAAAAAAATAGCAGATTCTTATATTTTACAGATAGAGGCATCTATGAATGAGCCGGGAGGGCGCTATGGCGAAATTATTGATTGTCGAGGATGAAAAGCACCAGCGCGAGCTCTATGCGATGGAATTTGAAGATGAGGGTTATGAGGTAGACCAGGCCTCCAACGGCAAAGAGGCAGTAGAAATGGTAAAGGCAAACAAGTATGATCTGGTCATCATGGATATACGCATGCCTGAAATGGACGGGATAGAAGCTCTGGGAAAAATACTTTCGAGGGATAAGAAAATCCCGATCATCATCTATACCGCCTATTCCAATTATAAGAGCAATTTCATGACCTGGACCGCCGACGCCTATGTGACAAAATCATCCAACCTTGACGAGATCAAGGACAAGGTCGGAGAAATTCTTGCGGCCCGGGCCTGATTCATTAGTATTACAACGATTAACGATAACTGTAAAATGACAAAAAAAAAGGATGCTTGGTAGCATCCTTTTTTGCCTTTAACTTTGATAAAATTACTTGGCAGCTTCTTCTTTCTTTTCTTCTTTCTTCTCTTCGCCAGCAGGTGCAGCTTCGTCAGCTTTTTGTTCTTCTACTGCGGGCTCTTCCGCTTTGTCAGCTTTTTTGCAAGCAACAAATCCGGCGCTGAAAGCGAGAGCGAAAATAGAAACGAAGATCAAAGTAAAAATTCTTTTCATACTATGTACTCCTTCTGTTTGTGTTATAAATTTTTGTGCATCATTTGTATAATGCCATAAAAAATCAACAAGAAAATAAAAAAATTCAAATTAATTTCTTTAATTAAAGAATAATTTGAAATCCTTCTATTCCTTATGACTTCAGACATATAAGACAAAAAAGTATAAGGCGTCAATATTTTTTATTAATTTTTTTGCATTTTTTTATTTGATCATGGCTTAATCAAATAAAACCGGCCAGGTTTTTTGAAATTTTTTCCACGTCCTTTCTGCTTAAAGTCGGATATAAAGGAAGTGAAAACAATTTTTTTGAAAGGCGTTCGCTGTTGGGATAATCGGATCCGTTGAATCCCATGAGGCCGTGGAGTGGATGGGAGATGGGCCGAATCACCTCAATACGGTTTTTTCTCCAATAACTCTCGATTTTTTCATTTGAAAGGTTAAAAATTACCGGGAAGGCCTGGTATGCAAAATGGTCATTGTACTGGAATGGCGTTTTATGGGGTGTTATGCGCATGGATTCATGATAAATACGGGCAATTTCCCTTCTCCTATGCAGCAAATCGGGCAATTTTGCCAGTTGAGAAATGCCCATAGCCCCCTGGAAATCTGTCATGGAATAGTCAAAATGGAGGTGTTCGCCGCTATTTCCCCGATAATCCTTCATTATCGAATAGTTCTTCGAATTATTGGTAAAGATCATGCCGCCATTGCCGGTGGTAATGATTCCGGCTGGATCGAAGGAAACAACGGTAAAGGCGCCGAATCTTCCGGAGGGAACCTCGTCTATCTCCGTACCCACGGCATGGGATATATCTTCTATTATTGGGATAGCGAGATCCTCAAGGCCCTGGACCGGGAAATGGAAGCCGAATAAATGACCAATGATGATGGCTTTTGTATTTCCAGATATTTTTTTCTTAATTTCATCAACTGCCGGAAAAATAGAATCCTTTTCAATGTCAACGAGTACGGCCTTCCCGCCGGTCATGGACAGAGCGCTCAGGGGCGAATGGGAAAAGTAGGATGGCATGATGATTTCGTCTGAATCCCCTATCTCCAGCGCCTTGAACACCAGGTGATAGGCCGCGGTAAGGGATGCGGCCGCAACCGAGTATTTCAGGCCGATCATTTTTGCCATGGTGGATTCGAAATTCTTGACCGATTCACCCGCTACCAGGTCGTCATTGATGAGGCAGTCAAGAACCGCTTCCAGTTCTTTCCGTGTAATGGTGGGCTTGCTGGATACGATCTTCATACCCTTCCCTTTTACGTGTGTTTCCGGTATAATAACTGAGGGATTATTCATGAGATATTCTTTTTCCACCAATAACTAAATTATTTCAATACGGTCAAGAATGTTTTATGTCGCATTGAAAAAAAACCCTGCGGGGTGCGTTTTTTGCAAGGGGCTTCGCCCCTTGACCACGAAATCAATTGTTTATAGAAATTGGGTGGGAGCTATCCCGCTCGTCCGCCTCGTATAACCTCCGTGTGAACTCGGCGGAATTTGTGACATCATCCAATATCAGTGTCGCATTTTACTGCCAGGATGGCAGTAATGCCGCAAAGGGCACGGATGCCCGTGAGCGGCCTCGCGTGACAACTCCCACCCAATGATGTCTTGATAAACATAGTTAGTTTGATCATGAAATTTTCTTATAAAGCTTATTTTTATTATGTCCGATAAATATGAAAGAACATTATATATAGTGCAGCAGGTTGGAGGTATACCATGAGATCAATAGCACGGAATTGCGCCCTTGTAATGGCGGGAATGACGGCGCTTATCTTTTTAGTGAGCTGTGCAACGGATAATTCCTATGCCAGACAGCGCGATTTTCGTAATGCCAAAACCGGCGATACAATAACGGATTCTGAATTTGACGAAGAAAGCAATGATTTCAGCGCGTCGGATAAGGCTGGCGACGCCAAATGGTCGAATAAAAAAGTCAGCGGAAGCGAGGAAGCGGCGGACCGGGATCAGGGTGATTTCTCCTACAAAAAAGACACGTATTTCCAGACAGGCATGGCCTCATGGTACGGCAGGGAGTTTAACGGTAAAAAAACCGCGTCCGGCGAGCGTTTCGATATGAATGGATTGACCGCAGCCCACAAGACGCTCCCCTTCGGTACTCTGGTCAAAGTGAAGAATTTTGATAACGGCAAGATCGTCACGGTACGGATAAACGACCGCGGCCCCTACCGAGGGAAAAGAATCATCGATCTTTCCTTCGGGGCGGCGAAAAAAATCGGCATGATCAAGGGTGGTCAGACCCAGGTGGGGATCAAGATTGTAAGGAAGGGCGGCGGCGCTGATGAGAATGACCGGGAAAATAACGGCGATATTGAAGCGGTTTCTGATGAAAGTTACAATGAAGCTTCCACTGATCCAGGGTCATACGCGATCCAGGCCGGTGCATTCTATTCAAAACACAACGCGGAACAGTTGAAGACCAGAATTGAAGGTATGACGGATAAATCCGTTGTCATCATCAATGATGGGGACATGTACAAAGTCAGGATTGAAGGTCTGGGGTCCCAGAAGGATGTTAACAGGCTGAAAAGGGTTCTTTCCGAAGAGGATATTCCTTCTTATCTAATTAATAAGCATGAATAGAATAGTATCTGTTAATTATATGGAAAAGAACGGCACGGAGGTGCCGTTCTTTATGGGCTGTGACACCTTGAGGTCCTGTGTCATCGCGAGCGAAGCGGTTGTATTCATAATTTATGGATAAGGCATGAAGAAAATTAAGTTTTTCATGAATATTTTAAATTGTAAAATCAAGATTGCTTCGTCGCTTCACTCCTCGAAATGACAATTTGAACTAATATTTATTTTTGGGATGATACTGTCAGCTCATGCCAGAATTTGAAAAAATATTGAAAAAATCCCCGATCTTAGAAAAAATCAAAATTTTATTGACAAAAAGAGGGTGGTTTCTATGATTTCCACCTACCTCTGCCCACGTAGCTCAGTCGGTAGAGCATTTGCATGGTAAGCAAAAGGTCACCAGTTCGATTCTGGTCGTGGGCTCATTGTGGGCATTGACGACTGAGCTCACAGTTTCCAACACCGCAAGGGGTAATTCCAATTTTCATTAATTGGTTGACTGCAGGGTAACTGCAATTTTGTGTAACAAATTGTCAAAAAGCCGAGGAACGGGAAATGCGCGACATTATACTATTGGCATGCCAGGAATGCAAGCGGCGGAATTATTCCGTCACCAAGAACAAGAAGAACCAGACCGGCAAGCTGGAAGTGAAAAAGTATTGCAAGTTCTGTAACAAGCATACGGTCCACAAAGAAACGAAGGCATAGGTTCGACGTGAATAAAATTCTTGATCCGATCCGACGGATGATCGCGTATGTCCGCGAAGCGAAAGATGAATTAAAAAAAGTCACCTGGCCGACAAGAGATGAAGTAACGAGTTTTACGATGGTCGTTGTGGTTGCTGTCCTCGTTATCTCGATTTTTCTCTGGCTCGTGGATACCGGGCTCATGTATCTGATAAAAACGGTAATGAAGTAGAATATGGCAAAAGAGTGGTATGTCGTTCATACATATTCAGGTCACGAGAACAAAGTAAAGCTTGCTCTCGAGAAAGAAGCTGAGAAGCGCGGCCTGCAGGAGAAACTGATCCAGGTAAAGATACCGACCGTTGAGGTGCCCGAGGTCAAGGATGGGAAGAAAAGAATCAGATCAAGAAAATTCTTCCCCGGTTATGTTCTCGTGGAGATGGAATTTGAAGATGAGACCTGGGGTCTGGTTAAGAGCATCACGGGTGTCACCAATTTCGTTGGCGCCTACGGGACGAACAAACCAAAGCCGCTTTCCCGCGAGGAGGTGAATTCCCTCTTTGACCAGATGGGCGAGCAGAAGGTGAAGGAAAAAATATCCACCGTTGTTGATTTCTCCGTCGGGGAGCATGTCAAGGTCATTGACGGCCCCTTCAATAATTTCAGCGGCGTGGTTGAGGAAGTGTATCCTGAAAAGGGGAGGCTCCGGGTCAAGGTTGAGATTTTCGGCCGGGGCACTCCGGTGGAACTCGATTTTTTACAGGTCGGCAAGATATAGTAGTTGTTTACTATTAATTGAGACTGATTACGATTCCGCCGCCGAAGGCGGCAGGGAAAGTAAAAAAGTCTACTATATAATAAGATGTTTTTTCGTTTATGATTGAGGAATAGTATGGCAAAGAAAGTTAAAACCGTTGTTACTGAAATCAAGCTGCAGATTCCCGGCGGCCAGGCGAACCCCGCTCCCCCGGTCGGTCCTGCCCTGGGCCAGCATGGTCTGAATATCATGGATTTCTGCAAGTCCTTCAATGAGAAGACCAAGGACCAGATGGGAACGATCCTTCCAATCGTCATCACCGTGTTTGATGACCGGACCTATACGTTTATCATCAAGACCCCTCCCGCGGCCGTGTTGATAAAAAAAACGCTGAAGATTGAAAAGGGATCGCGGGAGCCGAACAAGCAGAAGGCGGGAACCATTAACCGGATGCAGCTCGAGGAGATTGCCGGGATCAAGATGCCCGATATCAAC